>NZ_PPXB01000013.1:0-127965 GCF_002909415.1 Arthrobacter glacialis
CGCTCCGCCGGCAAGAAATGCGCATGACGGGAAGGCCTCTGGGGAATATCCATGAATAATTATCTCCTCCTGCCCCACCAAACATGAATGAGAAAAACTCTCTCACTCAAGGCTGGCACGTAGGGTATGTGAGCGGGCGTTGCTGGGAAAGGCCCCGTATCTGAGCGAGCGTCCGGTGGGGGAGCAGGCCGATTTCTTGGCTGGTCTTAACCCGTGGTAATGTAATAAGTAATTGTTAGTGTGGCAGTGGATAAGAGCTTCTATTTCCTTCGCTTAGGTGAAGAAAGTGGATGCGGGTCCGGGTTGTACGGTTCTTGTACAGCGAATGCCACATTTTTGCATGCCTAGGCGCTGTGAAGTCGCCAAGCCTGCGACTACCAGTAAACGGCTTACCCCCAGCGGCTGATTCATTCCGGCCGGCGGGGCAAGCAACACGATAAAACAACGGAGAACACGAAAGTGCCTACGATTAACCAGCTGGTCCGAAAGGGCCGGACACCCAAGGTCACGAAGACCAAGGCTCCCGCATTGAAGGGCAGCCCCATGCGTCGCGGCGTTTGCACGCGCGTTTACACCACCACACCGAAGAAGCCGAACTCGGCTCTGCGTAAGGTTGCACGTGTGCGCCTTAACGGTGGCGTGGAAGTTACTGCTTACATCCCCGGTGTAGGCCACAACCTCCAGGAGCACTCCATCGTGCTCGTTCGTGGAGGCCGTGTTAAGGACCTTCCCGGTGTACGTTACAAGATCGTCCGTGGCGCATTGGATACCCAGGGCGTTAAGAACCGCAAGCAGGCTCGTAGCCGCTACGGTGCGAAGATGGAGAAGAAGTAATATGCCTCGCAAGGGTCCGGCCCCCAAGCGGCCGCTAGTTGTAGATCCCGTATACGGCTCCCCGTTGGTCACTCAGTTGATCAACAAGGTCCTCGTTGACGGCAAGAAGTCCACCGCAGAGCGCATCGTTTACGGCGCACTCGAGGGTGTACGCGAAAAGACCGGTGCTGATCCCGTTGTTGCCTTGAAGAAGGCCATGGAGAACATCAAGCCCAGCCTTGAGGTCAAGTCCCGCCGTGTTGGTGGAGCTACCTACCAGGTTCCGGTTGAAGTCAAGCCCGGTCGCCAGACCGCATTGGCCCTGCGTTGGTTGGTTGGTTACTCGAAGGCTCGCCGCGAGAAGACCATGACCGAGCGTTTGCGCAACGAAGTTTTGGATGCCTCCAACGGTCTTGGTGCCGCTGTCAAGCGTCGCGAAGACACCCACAAGATGGCCGAGTCCAACAAGGCCTTCGCCCATTACCGCTGGTAACTAGAGCCGTACGCGTGTCCGGCGGCAACCCCGCCGGACACGCAGTAGCTCATCTCTAGAAAAGGGAGACAACGTGGCACAGGAAGTGCTTACAGACCTTAACAAGGTCCGCAACATTGGCATCATGGCCCATATTGATGCCGGCAAGACCACTACGACTGAGCGCATCCTGTTCTACACGGGTGTGAACCACAAAATCGGCGAAACCCACGACGGTGCTTCGACGACTGACTGGATGGAACAGGAAAAGGAACGCGGCATCACCATCACGTCTGCCGCCGTGACTTGCTTCTGGGACAAGAACCAGATCAATATCATTGACACCCCTGGCCACGTTGACTTCACGGTGGAAGTTGAGCGCTCCTTGCGAGTTCTCGACGGCGCTGTTGCTGTTTTTGACGGCAAGGAAGGCGTTGAGCCTCAGTCCGAGACCGTTTGGCGTCAGGCTGACAAGTACAACGTCCCGCGTATCTGCTTCGTCAACAAGATGGACAAGCTCGGTGCTGATTTCTACTTCACGGTAGACACCATCATCAACCGTCTCGGTGCAAAGCCCCTGGTTATGCAGCTGCCGATCGGTGTCGAGAGCGAATTCACCGGCGTCGTCGACCTGCTCACCATGAAGGCCTTCGTCTGGGCCGGTGACTCCAAGGGTGACGTCACCATGGGGGCCGCCTACGAAATCCAGGAGATCCCCGCTGATCTCCAGGAGAAGGCTGAAGAATACCGCGCAGCCCTCGTCGAGGCAGCTGCCGAGTCTTCCGAAGAGCTCATGGAGAAGTACCTCGAAGGTATTGAACCCTCCATCGAGGAGCTGAAGGCTGGCATTCGCAAGCTGACGGTTAACTCCGAGATCTACCCGGTCTTCTGTGGTTCCGCATTCAAGAACCGCGGCGTGCAGCCCATGCTCGACGCTGTTATTGACTTCCTGCCGAACCCGTTGGATGTTGGCGCCATGATCGGTCACGATCCTCGCGACGAGTCCATCGAGATCAAGCGCGAGCCGAGTGAAACCGAGCCGTTCTCGGCTTTGGCTTTCAAGATCGCAACGCACCCGTTCTTCGGCCAGTTGAACTTCATCCGCGTATACTCCGGCAGGGCAACCTCCGGTACGCAGCTGATGAACTCGACCAAGGGCAAGAAAGAGCGCATTGGCAAGCTCTTCCAGATGCACGCCAATAAGGAAATGCCTGTAGATGAGATCCACGCGGGTCACATCTATGCAGTGATCGGCCTCAAGGACACCACCACCGGTGACACCTTGTGCGATCCGGCAAACCAGATTGTTCTTGAGTCGATGACCTTCCCCGCTCCCGTGATCTTCGTTGCCATTGAGCCGAAGACCAAGGGTGACCAGGAGAAGCTCTCCACGGCTATCCAGAAGCTCTCCGCTGAGGACCCGACGTTCACCGTCAACCTCAACGAAGACACCGGCCAGACCGAAATTGGCGGCATGGGCGAGCTCCACTTGGACATCCTTGTGGACCGCATGCGTCGCGAATTCAACGTTGAAGCCAACGTTGGCAAGCCGCAGGTTGCGTACCGCGAAACCATCAAGCGCGCTGTTGTCAAGCACGACTACACTCACAAGAAGCAGACCGGTGGTTCAGGTCAGTTCGCTAAGATCCAGATCGCCATTGCGCCGATGGATACTGCTGAAGGCGAGATGTACGAGTTTGAGAACAAGGTCACTGGTGGCCGTGTTCCTCGTGAATACATCCCCAGCGTTGACCAGGGCATCCAGTCCGCATTGCCTGACGGCGTGCTGGCCGGTTACCCGATGGTTGGCATCAAGGCCACGCTGCTCGACGGCGCGTCCCACGATGTTGACTCCTCCGAAATGGCCTTCAAGATCGCCGGTCGAATGGCGTTCAAGGAAGCTGCTCGGATGGCCAACCCGGTTCTTCTTGAACCGTTGATGGAAGTTGAAGTCCGCACCCCTGAGGAATACATGGGTGAAGTTATCGGTGACATCAACTCTCGTCGTGGCCAGATGCAGTCCATGGAGGACGCAAGCGGTGTCAAGGTCATCAAGGCTCTTGTTCCCTTGTCCGGCATGTTCGGCTACATCGGTGACTTGCGGTCCAAGACCCAGGGTCGTGCCGTGTACTCGATGAAGTTTGACAGCTACTCTGAGGTTCCGAAGGCAGTAGCCGACGAAATCATCCAGAAGGCACGCGGCGAGTAGTCGTACTTTTTGTTTGGGTCTGTTCTGGCCTTAGGCTGGAACAGACCCAACCAGCAAGCAATTTCTTAAATATCAAAAGCCCCCAGTAGACTTATTTTGATTTCAGTGGCGAACAGCGCTACTGAGAGTAAGTTTTCTAAAATGTTCTAGGAGGAACCTGTGGCAAAGGCAAAGTTCGAGCGGACCAAGCCGCACGTTAACATCGGCACCATCGGTCACGTTGACCATGGTAAGACCACGTTGACGGCTGCCATTTCCAAGGTACTGTACGACAAGTACCCGACACTCAACGAGCAGCGTGATTTCAGCTCCATCGACTCGGCTCCCGAGGAGAAGCAGCGCGGTATCACGATCAACATCTCCCACGTTGAGTACCAGACTGAGAAGCGCCACTACGCACACGTAGACGCCCCCGGTCACGCTGACTACATCAAGAACATGATCACCGGTGCTGCCCAGATGGACGGCGCTATCTTGGTAGTTGCCGCCACTGACGGCCCGATGGCTCAGACTCGCGAGCACGTTCTGTTGGCCCGCCAGGTTGGCGTTCCCTACCTGCTGGTCGCACTGAACAAGTCCGACATGGTTGACGACGAAGAACTCCTCGACCTGGTGGAGATGGAAGTTCGCGAACTTCTTTCCTCACAGGGCTTCGACGGCGACGAGGCACCTGTTGTCCGCGTTTCCGGCTTGAAGGCTCTCGAAGGCGATCCCGTATGGGTCAAGTCCGTTGAGGACTTGATGGATGCTGTGGATAACCACGTTCCTGACCCGATCCGCGACAAGGACAAGCCGTTCTTGATGCCGGTTGAAGATGTCTTCACGATCACTGGTCGTGGAACTGTTGTTACGGGCCGCGCCGAGCGTGGAACCCTGGGCATCAACTCTGAGGTCGAGATCGTCGGCATCCGTCCGGTCCAGAAGACCACGGTTACCGGTATCGAAATGTTCCACAAGCAGCTCGACGAGGCTTGGGCCGGCGAGAACTGTGGTCTGCTGCTCCGCGGTATCAAGCGCGAAGACGTAGAGCGTGGCCAGGTTATCGTGAAGCCGGGTTCCATTACCCCGCACACCGATTTCGAAGCCAACGTCTACATCTTGGCCAAGGATGAGGGCGGTCGTCACAACCCGTTCTACTCCAACTACCGCCCGCAGTTCTACTTCCGCACCACGGATGTTACCGGCGTTATCACCTTGCCTGAGGGCACGGAAATGGTTATGCCTGGCGACAACACCGAAATGACTGTCGCGCTGATCCAGCCGATCGCCATGGAAGAGGGCCTCGGCTTCGCTATCCGCGAAGGCGGCCGCACCGTTGGTTCAGGTCGTGTCACCAAGATCATCAAGTAATTAATTACTTAGATCTATAGGAAGGGTCCCAGCTTCGGCTGGGGCCCTTCCCGTTTAAAACTTGGTTGCACACCGGACATGTCCGTTGGGTGGCTTTCGCGACTTTCTGCGGAGCTGCTGGAAATGTTCGACGGCGGATGCGGCCTTCCGTGCGGATCGCGGCCAAGGTGGTGCCCGGCCTGGGCAACGCCGGTTAGTTCATGGGTGCGATGCCGTCCACGATGCTCTGCACCAGTGTTGCGTCCATTGGCTGTCCGGCAGCAGCTGGTTGAGCATTGGTTCGTCCCTATCAGTCTGTTCGGGCGGAGGAGGCAAATCTTGCCGGCGTGGCCTGCCGGTGGTGCGGGGCCAAGTTCGTATGACCAACGCAGAAGAAATGAGCGAAATTTCCGATGGGCAGGATTACCCATGGTGTGTCAGCGGCCGCACTATAGGCTGGAACGATGGCCATCAGCAAGCAACGGGTTCCCGCGAGAACACTCCGAACCGCATCCATCATCATCTTGGCATTTGCCCCAACCATGCTGCTGTTTGGCGTCAACATGTTTCAGGTGGGGAGCAATCCAGGGAGTAGTGCCCGGGAGCTGCAGGAGTCAGGGCTGCCTGGAACTGTCACCGATGCGCGGGTCAATGTGGGCTACGCTGGCGACGGGCTACAGCACCTCTTTCGCGTGGAACTGACGTTCCTGGGCAGCGACGGAACGAAACACACGCTCACTACCAACCACTTTCCCCGACATCCAGCGCCCAGCACCTCCACCCAAGGCTGGCTGTTGGACTTCCCTACGAAGGCTGAGATCGTGGGCCAGCCCGTGCGCTACCGCCTGGGCGAGAGCCCCGCCGTCGAGCTTGAGCGTGAAATTCCGGCCCTTGTCGCAGAGGGCTGGAGCTTCCCCAACTACCTGGGCTTGGGGCTCATGGTCCTAGCCGTTGGTGCGGCAGTTGGCGGAACCGTGAGCCTGGTGCGCACCATGCGCCAGATTCGGGAGGGCTGATCCGTGCCCCAAGTCATTGCCGAGCGGACTGTACGGCTGGATGCTGCCACCGCGTTCGAACTCTCCCAGACCACTGGCGATTTCCGGCTGAAGTGGGACCCTTTCATCCACTCGCAGCATTTTGAGGGCGGTGCCACGCGGGCGGCCAAGGGCGTGCGCACCCGGACGCGGTCGAGGATGGGGCTGCTCATGATCAGTGAGTACGTGTCCTTCGTGCCGGGCAAAAACGTTGGCATGAAAATGGTGGCCGGGCCGTGGTTCTTTGCCACGTTTGGTGCTGGGTGGCGCTTTGCCGAGTCCGACGGCGGCACAAGACTGGTCTGGAAGTACACCTTCACGTGCAAACCCCGTTTCCTGCAGCCATTGGCCAACCCGGTGGGCCAATGGTTGTTGGGGCGGGAAATTGAACGGCGAATCGCCTCATTTGCTGCAGCGTGCGATGATCCACAGCTCATTGCCGACTTGGGTGCCTCGGGCTGAGTGGTGCCCGTCGCCGCGGTATTCGTGATCAGCCCGGAGTACAGAATTCTCGAACAGCCAACACCATGGGTAGTTATGCCCATTTGATGGCGTAATTGACCGTTGGGTGCTTGAATTGCCCTAAGCTGAGAGTTCGCCAGTAGTAAGGAATGACATGAGTCAGCAGCCCGCCGCGTCTCCACGTCCATCGGAGCGAAACGCCACCGCTGAAGCGTACCGGCAAGGCTATTTGCAAGGGCATCGCGCTGGCTGGAGCGATGCCCTTGCCGCTGCGGCACAGGCGGTCCGGCCAGAGCCGGCTGCCCACCAAGGGAGTGCCGCTGGCGGTCCGGCAAGTGCTCCGCCAGTCCGCACTCCGGCACCACCTTTCGCAACGGTGCCGGTGCCCAGCCAGCCCGGTGCGCGGCTTCCGGTGAATGCGCCGGCTATGTCATTAACCTATGGGCGGCCGCCGGCCATGCCCACAATGCCACACCCTCGGGCGCACGCGCCTGCCCCGCTGGACCCTGCCGCCGTCGCCGCCACGAAGCGCAGGCGTGAGACGCAGAACATCAACGTCACGTTATATGTGGCCAGCTTGCTCATGGTTGCCGCAGCCGCCCTCTTTGTGGGCAGCACCCTCCCGGTGGTGGCACGCCTGGTGGGCGTCTGGCTCGGAACTGCGCTCTTCTACACAGCCGGACTGGTGCTGCACAGCAAGGTTGCCAGGCTGAAACCAGCCGCTGTGGCGTTCGCAGGAACAGCGCTGGCAATCATTCCCTTTGCAGGTCTGGCGACTTACAACTTGGGCTTCCCCGCAGCGTCTTCCGTTTGGCTCGGCACCTCCCTGATAGGCACAGCTGCCTATATCCTTGTCGCTGTGCGGCTGCAAAGCCGCCTGGTGGTCTACCTTTCCCTGGCCTTCCTGCTCTCCACAGCATGGTCCTCGGTGGCAGTTCTGGGGGCCGCGTTGGCCTGGTACTTTGCGGCACTCATAGTTTTTGCCGCTCTGCTGTCTTTGGCCGGCCTGCTCCTGAAGCGTGGCGGCGACGCAAACGGTAGGGAAACCAGCATCTATGCGAAACCCTTGAACGATCTTGGCCCGTGGTTTGCGCCCGCCGGCCTGGTTGGCTCGTTAATCTTCAGTCTTGCCCTCAACGCCGCCGACCACGCGCTGGTGATGGTGGCCGGAGTCATCTACTACCTCGTGATGACGGCGACATGCGCTCCGGCGCTGAAAGGCTACAACTACCTGGGGCTGAGGTTTTCTCTGACGCTGACTTCCCCCTTCATTTCTTGGATGATCGAGCCGAACGCAGCCTGGGCAGCGGCATCCTTCACGGTGGTTCTGGCCGTGCAGCTCATCGCGGTGGCCTATGCCAAGACGCCTTTGGCCCGCTTCCTGGGGAGCGAGAGGTGGGTGCGATGGGACGTATTCACCGGCATTCCCCTCATGAACATGGCAGCACTGCTGTGGAGCATTAGCCTGCATTGGCAACACAATGATGATGGGGGCACTTCATTTGCTGTGCTCGGTGTGGCCGTTGGGCTGATTATTGCCATGGCTGCCGTGCCTGCATTCCTGCCACGCGGGGAATGGCTGCCTCTTCCTGCTGTGGGGGCCATCCTCATCTACTCGCCCTTGTTGGAGGCTGCCGGCTGGTCAGTGCTGTTGGCGGTGGCCCTTGTTTACACGGTGGTGCGTTTCCTCACCAGCAAAAGGCCCGCCCTTCGCGCCGCCATGTTGGTTGCCTCCCGGCTGCTCCTGACGGCCTTGGCGGCCTCGACCTTGGCCACCTTTGTGCCGTCCCAGCCGGGCAAAGCCCAGCTGATAGCAGCTGTTATAGGCATCATTGCCGCCGGCCAACTGTTCGCCGACGCCCTCATCGGCAAGCTTGGCAGAATTAGCACCGTAACAAGTTGCTCGGCCGCAGCATGGGCGCTGGTGGGGACAGCACTGGTGGTTGCCTTGTCGGTGAGCCACCTGTGGCAAGAGGCCACAGGAAATGCCACCGCCGGCGTGCTTGTTGCAACGCGCTGGGAGTTCCTCGTGGCGGCCGTCGCGATGGCTGCCGCCGCCATGGCTTATTCGCTCTTTCGACTGCCCCGCCCCAGCGGCTACTCAAGCGCGGAGCTCGTGGCACCGCTGGTCCTTGGCATTGCGGCCCTGAGTGCGGGACCAGTCTTCAACGCAGCCGGGGCCAGTGTTGGCTGGGCCCTGAGTACGGCATTTCTCATCTCCGCCGGCTTGTTCCTTCCTTCCCAGAGCGAGTCCTTGCACCGCTGGCTTTACTGGTGGGCGGCCAGACTGAGCTCCCTCTTGCTGGCGGTGGCGTTGTTCCAGCTCTGGGCCGAGGCCGACCCCGCAACTCAGATCGCGGGCACCACCGTCAATCTGGGACTTGTCATCATGCTTGCCCTGGTGCCGCAACTGTTCATCCTCGCTGCCGTGCAATGGCGAGGCCAGACAATCACCGGCCTGCAGATGGACGCCGGGGTCACCTTGTCCCTTCTGGTGCTGGTTGCGGCCGTCAGTGGTATCGGCAACCATGGCGCCAACTGGGCCACGTTGGTTGCAGTGGGGCTGGCCGCAGTGGCCATCGCGTCGTTGAGTATTGCCGGTGCACTGCGAGCTGTTTGGCCGGCCGTGGTCCAGTGGGTCGCGCCCGCCGCCATGCTGGCGTTGGTTTTGAGCTGCGCTGGCAGCAATGGCGCACTGATAGTGGTCCTGGCAATCATCGTGGCAACGTCCGGCGGTTTGACGCTCAAGGCAACCACCCCTGTGCTCCGAGGTGTGCACTTCATGGTGGCCCGCCTTGCCTTGACAGCGCTGGTGGGTGTTGGCGCAGCCCAGCTGCTGGATAGTCCTGCAGTAACCACGCTGACGCTGACGGTGGCCCTGCTGCTCCAAGTTCTGGTGCAGTACCTTGCGCAGCGCACCAAGGCTGCACACCTTGTGGGGGAGCCGGTACTCCTGCGGATCAGCCTGTGGTTGGTGCTGGGCGGGCAGGTCCTTGTACCTGTTGCCTATCACCAGCTCACAGGTGGTTTCGCGGCTCAGGGAACAGCTCTGCGGTGGGTGGTGGCTGTGGAACTCTTGGCTCTTGCTGTGACGGCTGTCGTTGCGCAGCTGCTCCTTTCACAGCGCGGTGCCTCGTATCTGGCACTTGTTGCAGTGGTGGGCGGTGCCGCAGTCATAGCACCAGTGCTGTGGCCGGGTGCCACAGCATTGATTCTCCTGGCACTATGCGTAGCTGTCATTGCTTGGCGGTGCCTTTACACGCCCCAGGAACCGGAGATGCGCTGGTACTGGTTGGTGGCGACGTCGACCTTCCTCTTGGCTGCCTGCGTTGTGGATGCTGATGCCGCCACTGGCATCTTCGCAGCCATGTGGCTGGTGGCTGGTTTGGCCTTCATTGTGGCGGCACATTTGATGGGACTGCCGTGGTTGACGCTGCCCGGGGCTTTGCTGATTTTCCTTTCAGCCATGATGTTTGGCAGTCAAGTATTCGAGCTAACCCTGCTCAGGGGCGTCGCAGCCTTTACCAGCTTTGTGGTTGTGGTTGGCGCTTTGTATCTGGTGCGCCTGGTGCTCCTGGATTTGCTGGATGCGCCGTATGTGCAACGGTGGAGCGTGGTGGGTGTTGCGCTGGCCGGAGGCGCCGTCTTCTCCCTCATGACCATGGCTGATCACCGCAGCGTGCTTCTCGGGGCGGGCACCTTCACGCTGATCGCCGTGTTGGGCTGTTTGGAAGCGCCAGCCAACATCCGGCGTCGTTGTGTGGACGGTGCGGTGGTTTCGTGCGCACTGGTGTGGTTCCTGGCATGCTCCAGCTACGTGGACCTTGGCCTCTTCTGGTTTGTGCAGTGGTGCGCCGCGGCGTTGGGAGGCCTGGCGCTGATTCGATACTTGGCAAAGCAGGAAAGAACTGGCAAATTCCTCCTGCTGGCGGCGGCCTGCCTCGCCAGCTTCGGGGCTCTCCTGACCATTTTCAGTGGCGACACCCTGCAGCAGCTGATCTCGCTGCTGATCTTCGTTGCCATGCTGGCCGTGGGCATGAGCCTGAACGAACGGATCTTCACCATCTGGGGCGCCATCGGCGTAACTACGGCTGTGATTTGGTATGTGCGCGGCTACACCTTCCTCCTGCTGGCTCTGCTGGCACTGGCGCTCATAGCCTTCGCGATCTGGCGGCTGACTCGCAAGAAGCCGGTAGAGGAAGAGACGGTTCCCGTGTACCTGTCCGGACCCCCGCAGTAGCTCAGCGCACCCCCTTGACCTGGCCGACGGCAACGGCGCCGCCCAGGGCGGTGATGCCGGAGACAAGGAACAGCAGGGTGAAGCCGCCCACGGCGCTGACCAGCAAGGCTCCCAGCATGGGCGCGAACGCTTGCGGCACCGTCAATGCGATGTTCATGATGCCAAGGTCCTTCCCGCGCGAGAGCTGGTCGGGAAGGACTTCGGTCGCAAGGGCCTGATCCACCGAGAGGAAGTAGCCATATCCCAGCCCCAACAAGGCTGCGCCAACGGTGGCTGCCCCCATGGTGGGGACAAACGCCAGGATGAGGGCGGCAACAGCCTGCACGACGGAAGCGCCAAAAACAAACACCCGGCGCCTGCCCAACCGGTCGGACAGCCTGCCCAGCCACAGCGACGCAATGATCACAAACACCATGTAAACGAGAGTCAACAGAATCAGCGAGTCCTCGGCGTCGGGCACCTTGAGCCCGTACATGAGGAAGTAGAGCAGCAAACTGGTGCCAAAGGCGTTCCCTAGGTTCACCAGGATGCGACTCAACAGCGTCCAGCCGAAATCAGGGTACGCTCGCGGACTGATCCACAGGCCCTGCAGCAGCGAGCGGAACGTGAGCGGCGGAACAATCCCCGCCGGCAGGACTTGATCGGGGACCAGCAGTAGGAACGGCAGGCCCAGCACCACCAGAAGCGAGGCCATCAGGGCGTAGCCGCCAAAGGTACTCAGCCCAAGGGTCATCACCAGGACCAATCCGGCAATAATGCCAATGGCCTGGGGTGCGGAGATCCACCCCGAGACATAGCCGCGCTGATTGACGGGGACCTGGTCGGAGATGGCAGCCGTCAAGGCGGCCGTGAGAACACAAAAGAAGGTGCTGGCAGCCACCCAGCAAATCCCAATCCCCAGCAATGATGTCTGCAAACCCAGAACCAGCAGTGAAACGGAAAAGCCGGCCGTGCCCAAGGCAATCCAAGGTCGGCGCCGACCAAAGCGGGAGGTGGTCCTGTCGGAGAGTGCCCCCGTGAGCGGGTAGGCAATCAGCGCGAAGGCCCCTGCGATGCCTGAAATGTAGCCAAACCCCAGAACGTTCTGGACCCAGTCTGTGGCATTGAGGAACTTCTCCACCTGCAGTGGAAGCAGCAGCTGCACGGGTGTCAGCTGCGCAATCCATACGCCGAACCAGCTCAGGGCAAACAAGGAAACCCACCGGCCACTGACCCGGCGGGTGGGAACCGATGCCAATGACAGCGTCTTCGGGGGAGTAGGCACCCCAGTATTTTTAGTGACTTTGCCCACAGGTGAAGCCTCTCATGGTCGTCAAGAGTGGCGCAGATGATGCGAAGCTGCGGCGAGGGCAAGCAAGGCCACGCCAGCCCCGATTGGCGTTTGGGTGCAGAATCCGGCATACTTATTGAGTTGTTCAAGTGCTTTTTCGTGTCCCGGTCGAGATAATGCTCGATGCAGGGTCCAAGCTAAAGACCAAACATAACCTTCCTTCGAATTATCAGTGCGGGTACGTGCGTGAATTATTCACGACACGCCCGACCGCGGGGGTCGGAGCTTCGGTGGATTGAGGAACCCGGAATTATCCGGATTCAGTTCATTGGAAGCGTGGCTGTGAGTGCCACATTGAACAGGTAAAAGTAAACAGCGTTTACGTCCACAGCATTGCTCCTACAGGATGCTTCGTTACAGGAAAGAGAGTCACGACGCCATGGCGGGACAAAAAATCCGCATCCGGCTGAAGTCATATGACCACGAGGTTATTGATGTTTCAGCTCGGAAGATCGTTGAGACGGTCACGCGCGCAGGCGCAACGGTAGTCGGCCCGGTGCCGCTGCCCACGGAGAAGAACATTTACTGCGTAATTCGTTCTCCTCACAAGTACAAGGACAGCCGCGAGCACTTTGAAATGCGCACGCACAAGCGTCTTATCGACATCATTGATCCCACGCCCAAGGCAGTAGATTCGCTCATGCGTCTCGACTTGCCGGCCGACGTGAACATCGAAATCAAACTGTAGGGAGGTGCTGAGAAACTATGACCGCGACCCGAAACACTAAGGGCATCCTGGGCACGAAGCTCGGCATGACCCAGGTCTGGGACGAGAACAACTTGCTTGTTCCCGTAACCGTCGTCCAGGCCGACTCCAACGTCATCACCCAGCTGCGCAACGCAGAGGTAGATGGCTATGTAGCGATCCAGATCGGCTACGGCCAGATCGATCCTCGTAAGGTAACCAAGCCCTTGGCTGGTCACTTCGAAAAGGCAGGCGTCACGCCTCGTCGCCACGTCGTCGAGCTGCGCACTGCAGACGCTGACACTTACACCCTCGGCCAGGAGCTCTCCGTTGAGATCTTCGAAGCCGGCCAGAAGGTCGACGTCGTCGGTACTTCAAAGGGTAAGGGCTTCGCCGGTGTTATGAAGCGTCACGGCTTCCATGGCGCCCCGGCCTCTCACGGTGCTCACAAGAACCACCGTAAGCCCGGTTCCATCGGTGGCGCGTCCACCCCCGGCCGCGTTTTCAAGGGTATGAAGATGGCAGGCCGTATGGGTGCCGAGCGCGTAACGACCATGAACCTCACGGTTCACGGCGTTGACGCCGAGAAGTCGCTACTGCTGATCAAGGGTGCCGTCCCCGGCGCCCGCGGCTCGGTCGTCCTGGTACGCACCGCCGTGAAGGGAGCATAAGTAAATGACTACTGTCAAAGTAGATCTGCCTGCTGACATCTTCGACGTTCAGACCAACGTGCCCTTGTTGCACCAGGTTGTCGTAGCTCAGCTTGCTGCCGCCCGTCAGGGTACTCACAAGACCAAGACCCGCGCCGAAGTATCCGGTGCAGGCCGTAAGCCGCACGCACAGAAGGGTACCGGCCGCGCCCGTCAGGGTTCCATCCGCGCCCCTCACATGACTGGTGGTGGTGTTGTCCACGGACCCACACCCCGCGACTACAGCCAGCGCACCCCCAAGAAGATGAAGGCTGCTGCACTGCGCGGTGCTCTCTCTGACAGGGCACGCAACGGCCGTATCCACGTTATTGCTGAATTGGTTGCAGGCTCCAAGCCTTCCACCAAGGCTGCCATGGCCACCCTTGCCGGCGTTTCCTCACGTAAGAACCTCTTGGTTGTTATTGAGCGCGCCAACGACGTTGCCGCTTTGAGCGTACGTAACATCACCAACCTCCACGTTCTGTATGTTGACCAGCTCAACACCTACGACGTGCTCGTTTCTGATGACATCGTCTTCACACAGGCTGCATACGAAGTCTTCGTTTCCGGCCGTGCCGCTGCAGAAGCTTTCGCTTCCAGCATGCTGTTGGTTGAAGACCTGGTTTCCGAAGATGCCGATGATGCCGAAGGCACCATCAAGGGCAACAAGGACTCCATGAAGTACCACGTGCCTGGTTCACGCTGGTATGACGCCACTGTGGCCGAGGTTTGGTTCGCAACCGTTGAGGAAGCCAAGGCCGCAGGCTTTGTTCCCGCCGGTGGCGAAGCTGCCCAGACGATTGAGGAGGACGCCAAGTGAGCGCCGTCACCATCAAGGATCCGCGCGACGTAGTGCTTGCACCCGTCGTTTCGGAAAAGAGCTACGGCTTGATCGACGAAGGTAAGTACACCTTCTTGGTTGACCCCCGCTCGAACAAGACCGAGATCAAGCTGGCCGTGGAGAAAATTTTCTCCGTCAAGGTCGACACGATCAACACCATCAATCGTGTTGGTAAGCGCAAGCGCACCAAGTTCGGATGGGGACAGCGCAAGGGCACCAAGCGCGCCATTGTCTCCCTTCGCGAAGGCACGATCGACATCTTCGGCGGTCCGCTTTCATAAGCGGAGACCACTTTAACGAGGAAATATACTATGGGAATCCGTAAATACAAGCCGACAACCCCGGGCCGTCGCGGCTCGAGCGTTGCCGACTTCAGTGAAATCACGCGGTCGACGCCGGAGAAGTCTCTGGTCCGTCCCCTGCCCAAAAAGGGTGGCCGCAATAACACCGGTCGTATCACGACACGTCACAAGGGTGGTGGCCACAAGCGCCAGTACCGCTTGATCGACTTCCGTCGTCACGACAAGGATGGCGTTAACGCTCGCGTTGCTGAGATCGAATACGATCCCAACCGCACCGCACGCATTGCCCTCCTGCACTACGTTGATGGCACCAAGCGTTACATCATCGCCCCGAACAAGCTCAAGCAGGGCGACTTCGTAGAAGCCGGCCCCGAAGCTGACATCAAGCCTGGCAACAACCTCCCGTTGCGCAACATCCCTGTGGGTACTGTTATCCACGCTGTGGAGCTGCGTCCCGGTGGCGGTGCCAAGATGGCTCGTTCCGCTGGTGCGTCTGTTCAGCTCGTCGCCAAGGAAGGCCGCTTCGCACAGTTGCGTCTGCCCTCCGGCGAAATCCGCAACGTTGATGTGCGCTGCCGCGCAACCATCGGCGAGGTCGGCAACGCTGAGCAGTCCAACATCAACTGGGGTAAGGCTGGCCGTATGCGCTGGAAGGGCGTACGCCCGACAGTTCGTGGTGTTGCTATGAACCCTGTTGATCACCCGCATGGTGGTGGTGAAGGTAAGACCTCCGGTGGACGTCACCCGGTCAACCCGAACGGTAAGCGTGAAGGCCGTACTCGCCGTCCGAACAAAGAGAGCGACAAGCTGATTGTTCGTCGCCGCCGTACTGGCAAGAACAAGCGATAGGAGCCGGCAGACATGCCACGTAGCCTGAAAAAGGGTCCCTTCGTTGACCAGCACCTCTTTGTAAAGGTAGCTAGGGAAAACGAAAAGGGCACCAAGAACGTTATTAAGACCTGGTCCCGCCGATCGATGATCATCCCGGACATGCTCGGTCACACGATCGCTGTACACGATGGTCGCAAGCACATCCCCGTGTTTGTAACTGAGTCGATGGTCGGGCACAAGCTCGGCGAATTCGCCGCCACGCGGACATTCCGCGGCCATGTCAAGGACGACCGTAAGGGCAAGCGCCGCTAAGGCGCTTGACTTTACGGCAAGACGAGAGAGAGATAGCAATGGAAGCCAAGGCAAGTGCGCGTCATCTGCGCGTTACGCCTATGAAGGCCCGGCGCGTCGTCAACCTGATTCGTGGCAAGCAGGCGAATGAGGCATTGGCGATTTTGAAGTTTGCCCCCCAGGCAGCTTCGGAGCCGGTATTCAAGGTAGTCCAGTCCGCAGTGGCTAACGCCCGCGTTCTGGCTGACCGCGACAGCATCGCGTTCAACGAAAATGATCTTTACATCAGCGAGATCTTCGTTGACGAGGGCCCGACCATGAAGCGGTTCCAACCGCGTGCTCAGGGTCGTGCGTTTGAGATCAAGAAGCGCACCAGCCACGTCACAGTGGTTGTCGCTACCCCCGTGAAAGAGGAGGCTCGCTAAGTGGGACAGAAAGTAAACCCGCACGGGTTCCGACTCGGTATCACCACGGACCACCGTTCACACTGGTTCGCGGACAGCAACAAGCCCGGCCAGCGTTACAAGGACTTCGTAAAAGAAGACATCCAGATCCGTGCACTCATGTCCACGGGCATGGATCGTGCCGGTATTTCCAAGGTTGAGATCGAGCGCACCCGTGACCGTGTACGTGTGGATATCCACACCGCACGCCCCGGTATTGTTATCGGTCGTCGTGGAGCAGAAGCAGACCGCATCCGCGGCGAGCTCGAAAAGCTCACCGGCAAGCAGGTTCAGCTGAACATCCTGGAAGTCAAGAACCCGGAAGCAGACGCTCAGCTCGTTGCCCAGGGCATCGCAGAGCAGCTGACTTCACGTGTGGCTTTCCGCCGCGCGATGAAGAAGGCAATGCAGTCCGCACAGCGCACTGGCAGCGTCAAGGGCATCCGTGTCGCTTGTGCCGGTCGCTTGGGTGGCGCTGAAATGTCCCGCACCGAGTTCTACCGCGAAGGTCGTGTGCCCCTGCACACCCTGCGTGCCAACATCGATTACGGCTTCTTCGAAGCCAAGACCGTGTTCGGCCGCATTGGTGTCAAGGTCTGGATCTACAAGGGCGATGTCACCAGCAAGGAACTGGCTGCTCAGGCAGCCGCTGCTCCTGCTCGTGGCCGTGGCCCGCGTCGTGACGGCGATGACCGCGGAACCCGCGGTCCCCGTGCCGGTGGCGACCGTCGTCGTAACGACCGTCCTGAGCGCACCGAGGCAGCTGCCGCGGTTGAGGCTCCTGTAGCTGCAGAGGTTGCAGCTCCGGCAGTAGAAGGAGGACAGGCTTAAATGCTTATCCCACGTCGAGTAAAGCACCGTAAGCAGCACCACCCGGGTCGTTCCGGTCAGGCTACTGGCGGCACCGTGGTTTCATTTGGTGAGTGGGGCATTCAGGCTCTCACGCCTGCATATGTAACCAACCGTCAGATCGAGTCCGCTCGTATCGCCATGACTCGTCACATCAAGCGTGGCGGTAAGGTGTGGATCAACATCTACCCCGACCGTCCCTTGACGAAGAAGCCTGCCGAAACCCGCATGGGTTCCGGTAAGGGTTCGCCCGAGTGGTGGATTGCGAATGTCAAGCCCGGACGCGTTCTCTTTGAACTCTCCGGTGTATCAGAAGAGGTAGCACGCGAGGCATTGCGCCTGGCAATCCACAAGCTGCCGTTGAAAGCGCGCATTGTGCGTCGCGAAGGTGGTGAGTAGAGATGTCAGTTGGTTCTAAGGAACTTGCCCCTGCACAGCTTGACGGATTCGATAACGCACGTCTTGTCGAAGAACTTCGTAAGGCTAAGGAAGAACTGTTCAACCTGCGTTTCCAGTCCGCTACAGGACAGCTGGAAAGCCACGGTCGTTTGCGCGTTGTAAAGCGCGACATCGCCCGTATCTACACAGTCATGCGTGAGCGCGAGCTGGGCATTCGCCCGGACGTGGTTGCTGCTGCACCCGTGGAGAAGGCCTCCAAGAAGGCTGACAAGGAAGCCAAAAAGGCCTCCAAGAAGGCTGAAACATCTGAGGAGGACGCCAAGTGAGCGATTCTGTAAACAACATTGAAGAAGGCGCGGATGCAGTTGTCCGCAACGAGCGTAAGAAGCTTCGCGGCTACGTCGTCTCCAACAAGATGGAAAAGACCATCGTTGTAGAGGTCGAAGACCGTGTGAAGCACGCCTTGTACGGCAAGGTTCTGCGTCGCAACAAGAAGATCAAGGCTCACGATGAAGAGAACAGCGCCGGCATCGGCGACCTGGTCATCATCTCCGAGACCCGCCCGCTCTCCGCAACCAAGCGTTTCCGCCTGGTTGAGATCGTAGAGAAGGCTAAGTAACTTAACTCACGCACTTGTGCGTGGTTGATTACTAAAACGTTGGGCCCGTTGCCACTTGTGGCGGCGGGCCCAACGTCGTTTAACCCCCAATGCTCGACGGCGGCTGAGACCTTGGCGGCTGGCCCGGCGGCGAAGCCGGCATTCTCTCGGCTGCTTTCCGACCTTCGGCCGCGGGCGGCCTCTGGTCTCCCTGACGCAGCCTACGAGAACACCAGCCCCGCCGCGGGCTCGGAACCTTGACTCAGCGAAGGTGCGGGGAGTGTGGGGGAGGTAACGCCTTTGGTGGGCTGGCAGCGTACCGTGAGGTTCCGCCGTCGTGCTAGGATTATTTATTGCTGCGCCTTTTCTGTGCCGCCGTTTTCGGCAGGCATGTCAGGTGCGCAAATACCTCGTAAATGCTCGTGCCCCTACAAACTGCCGTTCGATCCGTGGATTTATCCGTGCATCGGTACGGAAAGTGCAGTTGGCATGAGGTATTTAGGCGTGTTTTGGCAAAATCCAGGCACGTCAAGAGACATCCCGAACAATACGTTCCGCAAGGCTTATCCATAGATGGTTTATGGCCAAGAACCGGCGCGACGAACAGGAGACACTAGTGATTCAGCAGGAGTCGCGGCTTAAGGTCGCCGACAACACGGGTGCCAAGGAAATCTTGACAATCCGCGTTCTCGGTGGATCTGGGCGCCGCTACGCAGGCATTGGCGACACCATTGTCGCAACCGTCAAGGATGCAATCCCCGGCGGTAACGTAAAGAAGGGTGACGTCGTCAAGGCTGTCATCGTTCGTACCAAGAAGGAACGCCGCCGTGCGGATGGTTCCTACATCAAGTTCGATGAGAATGCAGCTGTCATTCTCAAAGCTGACGGGGACCCCCGCGGTACCCGTATCTTCGGCCCGGTTGGCCGTGAACTTCGTGACAAGAAGTTCATGAAGATCATCTCGTTGGCTCCGGAGGTGCTGTAACTCATGGCAAAAATCAAAAAGGGTGACCTGGTTCAGGTCATCACAGGCGCCAAGGCTGAGCGTGGCGGCGACCGTGGCAAGCAGGGCAAAGTCCTGAAGGTATACACCGAGACCAACCGCGTGTTGGTTGAGGGTATTAACCGTGTCACCAAGCACACCAAGGCCGGTCAGACCGAACGTGGCACCAACACTGGTGGCATCGAGAGCGTCGAGGCACCCATTCATATCTCCAACGTTGCCGTAGTGGACCCGTCCACGAAGAAGCCGACTCGCGTTGGCTACCGCATCGAAACCGTTGAGCGCGATGGCCGCGAACGTCAAGTACGTATCCGCGTTGCCAAGACCTCGGGGAAGGACCTGCCATGAGCTCGGTAGTTGCAGAGAACACTCCCACGATCATCCCCCGCTTGAAGACCCGCTACGCAGCGGAGATCAAGCCGGCTTTGGTCGAGGAATTCAAGTACGCGAACATCAACCAGGTTCCGCGCCTGGTCAAGGTTGTTGTCAACATGGGTGTTGGAGATGCCGCTAAGGACTCCAAGCTCATTGACCACGCCGTTCGCGACCTCACCGCCATCACCGGTCAGAAGCCTCAGGTAACTAAGGCTCGCAAGTCGATCGCACAGTTCAAGCTGCGCGAAGGCATGCCGATCGGTTGCCACGCTACCCTGCGTGGAGATCGCATGTGGGAATTCCTGGACCGTTTGGTCACACTTGCACTGCCCCGTATCCGCGACTTCCGCGGCCTCAGTGGCAAGCAGTTTGACGGCAACGGAAACTACACCTTCGGTTTGACCGAACAGGTTATGTTCCACGAGATCGACCAGGATTCCATTGACCGCCCCCGCGGTATGGACATCACCGTCGTGACCACAGCCAAGACCGATGACGAAGGCCGCGCGCTGCTTAAGGCGCTTGGCTTCCCGTTTAAATCCGAAGATAAATAATCTACGTAAAAGGTCCGTTCTGCGGGTATGAAGGGTTGGCATTTTTTGCCGCCGCTTCTAATCGCCGCGAAGGAAACCGTTACGAGGAAGGGCAAGCGCCCAAATGACAATGACAGATCCTGTCGCAGACATGCTTACGCGTCTGCGCAACGCAAACTCGGCACACCACGACACCGTGTCCATGCCGTTTAGCAAGCTCAAAGGCCACATCGCCGACATCCTCAAGGCGCAGGGTTACATTGCTGCCTGGAAGGTTGAAGACGCCGAAGTTGGCAAGAAGATGACCATCGACCTGAAGTACGGCCCCGCACGTGAGCGTTCAATCGCTGGCTTGCGCCGTATCTCCAAGCCCGGCCTGCGCGTTTACGCAAAGTCCACAAACCTCCCCAACGTGTTGGGTGGGTTGGGTGTCGCCATCCTGTCGACGTCTTCCGGTCTTTTGACCGACCGTCAGGCTGCCAAGAAGGGCGTGGGTGGGGAAGTCCTCGCCTACGTCTGGTAGTAGAGAGAGAAGGGAAAGAACTTATGTCACGTATTGGACGTCTCCCCATCTCCGTGCCTGCCGGCGTCGAGGTCAAGGTTGAAGATAACCTGGTTTCCGTCAAGGGCCCGAAGGGATCGCTGTCACACACTGTTGCCAGCCCCATCACGGTTGCACTCGAAGAGAACACCGTAACCGTTAGCCGCCCCAACGATGAGCGCGCTTCGCGTTCACTCCACGGTTTGACTCGCACCCTCATTGACAACCTGATCATCGGTGTCACTGCAGGCTACGAGAAGAAGCTGGAAATTGTTGGTACCGGTTACCGCGTTGTTGCCAAGGGCCAGAACCTGGAGTTCGCTCTGGGCTTCAGCCACCCGGTTGTCATTGAGGCACCCGAAGGCATCACACTGACTGTTGAGAGCCCCACTAAGCTCTCCGTGTCAGGCATTGACAAGCAGCAAGTGGGCGAAGTTGCTGCCAACATCCGCAAGCTGCGCAAGCCCGACCCGTACAAGGGTAAGGGCGTTCGCTACGCCGGCGAAATCATCCGCCGTAAAGTCGGAAAGGCTGGTAAGTAACCATGGCACTATCCATAAGAGGAAAGTCCAAGGCCGCTGCACGCGGTCGTCGCCACCTGCGCGTGCGCAAGCGCGTCAGTGGCTCCACTGTACGTCCGCGTCTGGTGGTCAACCGCTCTGCTCGTCACATGTTCGTTCAGGTCATCGATGACACTCAGGGTCTGACCCTGGTTTCGGCATCGACCCTTGAAGCTGACCTGCGTGCCTTTGACGGTGACAAGACCGCCAAGGCCAAGCGCATTGGTGAGCTCATTGCTGAGCGTGCCAAGGCTGCCGGTATCGAAGCTGTTGTCTTCGACCGTGGCGGTAACCGTTACCACGGTCGTGTTGCAGCTGTTGCTGACGGCGCACGTGAAGGCGGTCTGGCACTGTGACCGAAAACATTAACAAGGAGAACACTGTGTCAGAAGCAACTGCAACTGACGGTGCTGCTGCGAAGACTGAGACAGCTGCAGGCGCCGATGGCGCTCGTGGCCGTGGCGGTCGCGACGGCGCTCGTGGAGGCCGCGAAGGCGGTCGCGACGGTGGCCGTGGCCGCGGTCGCGACGGTGGCAAGGAAGCTGAGAAGAGTCAGTTCATCGAGCGCGTTGTCAACATCAACCGCGTTGCCAAGGTTGTCAAGGGTGGTCGTCGCTTCAGCTTCACCGCTCTGGTAATCGTCGGTGACGGCAACGGTATGGTTGGCGTCGGCTACGGCAAGGCCAAGGAAGTTCCCGCGGCCATCGCCAAGGGCGTTGAAGAAGCCAAGAAGTCCTTCTTCCGCGTTCCGATGATCGGCAAGACCATCCCGCACCGCGTACAGGGTGAGGCCGCCGCTGGCGTCGTCATGCTGCGCCCGGCTGCTGCTGGTACCGGTGTTATTGCCGGTGGCCCGGTCCGCGCCATCTTGGAATGCGTTGGCATCCACGACGTGCTGTCCAAGTCACTTGGTTCCTCAAACGCCATCAACATTGTTCACGCAACTGTTGCTGCATTGAAGGGCCTGGAAGACCCCAAGGCTGTTGCGGCTCGCCGCGGCTTGCCCTTGGACGAGGTTGCTCCGGCCATTCTCTTGCGCAACATGCAAAAGGCAGGTCTGTAATGACTACACCGAAGAACATTCAGGTTTCCGACGCAAAGCTGGAAATCACTCAGATCAGGGGCCTCGTTGGCGCCAAGCAGAACCAGAAGGACACCCTTCGCTCATTGGGTCTGAAGCGCATCGGTCACACCGTTGTTCGCTCAGCTGACGCAGTGACTGCTGGCATGGTCAACACGGTTCCGCACCTGATCAAGGTTGAGGAGACTAAGTAAAGTGGCTACTGACAAGACTGTAGAAACTGCTGAGAAGCAGAATGCGCTCAAGGTCCACCACCTGCGTCCCGCACCCGGCGCCAAGACGGCTAAAACCCGTGTTGGCCGTGGTGAAGGATCCAAGGGTAAGACTGCAGGTCGCGGTACCAAGGGTACCAAGGCTCGCTACCAGGTTAAGGCTGGCTTTGCCGGCGGCCAGTTGCCGCTGCACATGCGTTTGCCGAAGCTGCGTGGCTTCAAGAACCCGTTCCGCGTCGAGTTCCAGGTTGTAAACCTGGACAAGCTGAACGAGCTCTTCCCCGAAGGTGGCGTTGTCACCGTTGCAACATTGGTTGAGAAGGGTGCCGTTCGCAAGAACCAGCCCGTCAAGGTGCTGGGCACCGGCGAAATCACCGTCAAGGTTGATATCACCGCCCACGCGTTCTCCTCCAGCGCTGTTACAAAGATCGCTGCTGCAGGTGGAACCACCACCGAACTGTAAATAGTTCACAAATGCGCACATCTAACGATTAGACTCTTGGTGAGCGGAGCTCATGTTCCGCTCACCAGGGGTCTTTCGTTTTATGGATTCCGTGTTGGTTTGGCCGCGCCTTATGGGTCTGCTGTACCGTCACAGTTTCAATGCGAGCCAGATCACCCACTAGAATCTTTCCTTGGGCTTCATTCGAGAAGTCAACTCCATTACTACACATCAGGAGGACGCTTGCTTACCGCATTTGGCCGCGCCTTTCGCACGCCTGATCTGCGACGCAAGTTGTTGTTCACGCTGGGAATTCTTGCCATCTTCCGCTTGGGCGCTTTTATCCCCTCGCCTGGAATTGATTACCGAAATGTCCAACAGTGCGTGAATGCTGCTGACACAAGCCAGGGTATCTACCAGCTGGTTAACTTGTTCAGCGGCGGCGCCTTGCTTCAGGTTTCCATTTTCGCTTTGGGAATCATGCCCTACATCACCGCGAGCATTATTGTTCAGCTGTTGCGTGTGGTCATTCCCCGCTTCCAGGAACTGCACCTTGAAGGTGCCCAGGGCCAGGCGAAGATGACTCAGTACACGCGCTACCTGACTATCGCCTTGGGTCTGCTCAATGCCACCACCCTGATCACCCTTGCACGCTCGGGCCAGCTCTTTGCTGGCTGTGGCGCTGCAGGAACACCTGGCGCGTTGATCCCCAACGACAACCTGATCACCATCTTGTTGCTCATCATCACCCTGACAGCCGGTTCCGGCTTGATCATGTGGATGGGCGAGCTCGTCACCGAAAAGGGTGTCGGCAACGGCATGTCCTTGCTGATCTTCGTTGCCATCGCAGCAATGTTCCCCACCTCCTTGGGCGCCATCCTGAAGACCCAGGGCTGGGGCACCTTCCTGATCGTCATGGTCGTTGGCCTGCTGGTCATGGCCTTGGTTATCTTTGTTGAGCAGTCGCAGCGACGCATTCCCGTCCAGTACGCCAAGCGTATGGTGGGACGCCGCACCATGGGCGGCACCAGCACCTACATCCCCATCAAGGTCAACATGGCCGGTGTTATCCCGGTGATCTTTGCCTCCTCGATGCTGTACCTGCCGGCTTTGCTGGCACAGTTTGCCACACCGGCAGACGGCTCTGAAATTCCGGGCTGGGTTGAATGGATCAACAACTACCTCACACGTGGAGATCACCCGATCTACATGGCGCTGTACTTCCTGTTGACCATCGGCTTCACTTACTTCTACGTCGCGATCACCTTCAACCCCGAAGAGGTCTCCGACAACATGAAGAAGTACGGCGGATTCATCCCCGGTATTCGTGCAGGGCGTCCTACCCAGGACTACCTGCAGTACGTAATCTCGCGCATCACATTGCCGGGTGCGCTCTACTTGGCAATTGTTGCTCTGATCCCTCTCATCGCCTTGGTCATGATTGGGGCTAACCAGAACTTCCCGTTCGGTGGCACGTCTATTCTGATCGTGGTGGGTGTTGGGTTGGAGACTGTCAAGCAGATTGATGCGCAGCTCCAGCAGCGCCACTATGAAGGGTTATTGCGATGACAAGAATGCTGATCATTGGGCCTCCCGGTTCAGGCAAAGGCACACAGGCTGACCGGATCTGTTCGGAGCTGGGCATTGTTGCCATCTCCACAGGCGACATCTTCCGCGCCAACGTCAAGGGCGAAACTCCCTTGGGTCTGGAAGCAAAGAAGTACATCGACAACGGTGACTTTGTTCCGGACAGCGTGACCAACCGGATGGTGCGCGATCGGCTCGCCCAGAGCGATGTTGCGCAGGGCTTCTTGTTGGATGGCTACCCCCGCACCTCGCCCCAGGTGGACGAACTCGATGACATTCTGGCCGCGGCCGGTGTGAATCTTGATGTTGTGGTCCAGCTGACGGCCGACGACGAGGAACTCGTCAAGCGTCTGCTGGGACGGGCACTGGAAACCGGACGCACCGACGACAATGAAAAAGTCATCCGGCACCGCCTGGATCTTTACCGTGAACAGACTGAGGTTGTAGTGTCCCGCTATGCGGAGCGCGGCATTTTGGCCAAGGTTGACGGACTGGGTCCCATGGACGAAGTTACTGAGCGCATCATGGACGCCATCAAAAACGTCTAAGCAGAAAAATGTATTGTCAACGGCACCTCTCTGGTGCCGGGTTGTGAAGGAGGGCTCCTTCCCGCTTTACGGGGAGGAGCCCTCAATCGTTTTAGCGAAAGGGTTCTTTCATGGTGTTTGGCCAGCAAAGAATTGAATACAAGACCATCGACCAAATGCGCATCATGCGCCGCAGCGGGCTAATCCTTGATGGTGCACTCAACACCACCATTGCAGCCGTTGCGCCGGGTGTCACCACAGGCGAACTGGATGCCATCTTCGCGGCGGAACTGAAGAAGGCTGGAGCCACCTCCAACTTCCTGGGCTACCACGGCTTCCCCGCCTCCATCTGCACTTCGGTGAATGAAGAAGTGGTTCACGGCATTCCAGGCGCCCGGGTGTTGGAAGCTGGCGACATCATCTCCATTGATGGTGGCTCCATTGTGGAGGGCTGGCACTCAGACTCGGCCAGAACAACCATCGTGGGTGGTCCCAGCGCCGAGGATCCCGCGGATCGCCGCCTGAGCGACATTACGGAGGAAGCCATGTGGCGCGGTATCGCGGCCATGGCCAGTGCCAAGTACGTTGGCGACATTGGCGATGCCATTGACGAATACGTCACCTCCCAGCCCGGCAAAGAACTCGGCATCTTGGAAGACTATGTGGGCCACGGCATCGGCTCAGCCATGCACATGGCACCGGATGTGTTGAACTACGCGTCCAAGCACCGCGGCCCGAAGCTCAAGCCCGGCATGTGCCTGGCGCTGGAACCCATGCTGGTGCGTGGGGGACTGGAAACGCTGACCCTCGAAGACGACTGGACAGTTGTCACCACGGACAAGGCCCGCGCTGCGCACTGGGAACACTCAGTTGCCGTGCATAACAAGGGCATTTGGGTTCTGACGGCCGCCGACGGCGGAGCAGAGCGCCTGGCACAGTGGGGCGTCACCCCCGTCCCGCTGGACTAACGCCTCCAGCCACCCCTCCAAACTGACCCGCAGTAGTGGTCGAAAAATCAACGAATTTCGTGATTTTTCGACCACTACTGCGGGTTACTTTTGTTTGACGGAACAATTTGGGCTTAGTTTGTCTGCAGTCCACCTTGGCGCCACCGGAATTGATATTGCACTCCGTAGCTTGGTCAATGAAGCCGAAGGGGCCCGCGCCAATCCAGCGAAGGCTGCCCCTCAGACCACAAACTGCAGGAGTGCAAATCCATGTCCAT
The DNA here is from genome assembly GCF_002909415.1 of Arthrobacter glacialis. Classification (NCBI taxonomy): domain Bacteria; kingdom Bacillati; phylum Actinomycetota; class Actinomycetes; order Micrococcales; family Micrococcaceae; genus Arthrobacter; species Arthrobacter glacialis. The sequence goes on from NZ_PPXB01000013.1 coordinate 25,904, forward strand.
CTATGCCCACCGAGGCGTTTCAGCGCATCTTCCGGAAAACACCCTGGCTGCCTTTTCCCGGGCCATTGAACTTGGTATTGACGGCATTGAATTGGACGTGCACCTGTCCGCAGACGGGATCCCCGTAGTGATCCATGACGACACGGCCGACCGCACTACCAACGGCACCGGAAACATCACTGACTTCACGGCGCATCAACTTGGCCTGCTCGACGCCGGTGCTGGGCAGTTCGTGCCCACCCTGGGACAAGTCCTCAACCTGGCTGCCGGCAAGTTGCGGGTAAACATCGAGCTCAAGGACTCCTTGTCGGCCGGCCCGGTTGCCGAGGTTGTTTCCGGGGTGCCGGGACTTGACTGGTTTGCTTCTTCGGCAGACTGGAACGCGCTGGCCGAATTGGTCCGCAAGTCTCCGGGAGCCAAGGTTTATCCGCTGTGTGTGGGCAGTTTTGACAAGATTGCGGCGCTCCTCCCAGAGGGCGTCGGCAAGGAAGAATTTGCGGGCAGAGACCTGGCGTCCGCCATTGAATTCGCACTTCTCCACGGCGGTGAAGGTGTGTCCATCTGGGAAGCTGGACTGGACCGGGACGACATCGAGCTGATTCACAGTGCCGGCCTGCAAGGTTGGGCATGGACCATCAACGACCCTCTCCGGGCCCAGGAATTGTTGGATATGGGTGCTGACGGCATCTGCACCGACGATCCAGAACTGATCCGCGGAGATCGAGCTGCCGTCCTGGACACCCCCGCCATGGCAGGGCGTTGACCGGGTGACACAGCTAGCAACCGTTGCAGACGCCATGCCACGGCCCACCCCGGGGGAGCAAGACCAGAACCCGGTGGTGCAGCGCAAGCGCCGCACGCCATGGAAATCGTGGCTGCTGTTCCTGCTCTTTGCCGGCCCCAACGTGGCCCTGCTAGTCATCTTTACCTACAAGCCGCTGGTGCAGTCCTTGCAATACTCGCTGTTGCAATGGAACATCGGCTCGGCCACCGCCCGCTTCATCGGGCTGGACAACTACGTCAATTGGTTCACGGATCCCGCAACCGCCAACGTGGTGCGGGTGACAGTCGTCTTCACACTGGTCACTGTTGTGGGCGGCATGGTCCTGGGCCTTTCCCTGGCGCTCCTGCTCAACAGAAAACTCCGGGGGACGGGCATGGCCCGCACGGTAGTCGTTGCGCCGTATGTCTTGTCCGGGGTCGCCGTCGGACTTCTCTGGCTGTTTGTCTTTGACCCGAACTTTGGTGTTCTCGGCGCCGTGCTGAAGTCCGTCGGGCTGGGTTCGCCGGACTGGTACAACGATCCGGCGTGGGCGCTGCCCATGATCATCGTCGTGTACCTGTGGAAAAACGTCGGCTATGTGGCCTTGATTTACCTCGCCGCCCTGCAGGCCGTGCCCAAGGACCTCATTGAAGCGGCAACGCTGGACGGGGCCGGGCCCTTCGCCAATTTCCGCAACGTGGTGCTGCCGCTGCTGGGGCCCACCACATTCTTCCTCTCTGTCACCACCTTGCTCAGTTCCCTGCAGTCCTTTGACATCATCCAGGCCATGACCAAGGGCGGGCCGCTGGAAGGCACCACCACCATGATGTATCAGATCTACCAGGAAGGATTTGCCACCGGCAGGGCCGGGTACTCCTCGGCGATCGCCACCGTCTTGTTCTTTGTCCTGCTGGTTGTCACGGCCGTGCAAATGTTGTTTATCCAAAAGAAGGTCCACTACTGATGAGCCTCGATGTGAGAAGGAAATCCCCTGTGCCGCGCGAAGACATGCTGCCGTGGACCGACGGCGAGGGCGCAGGGAAGCGGGCACAACAGCCGCCAAGGAAAGGACGGCCCCGGATCGGCGGCTACCTCCTGATGTTGCTTGCCGTTGCCGCAATGGTGCTGCCGTTGGTATGGATGCTGCTTGCCAGCTTCAAGCAACGCGACGAAATCTATACGGTTCCCATCCAATGGGTGCCGGAGTCTTTTGCCCTGTCCAACTATTTCGGTGCGCTGGCCGCCGTTCCCTTTGGCAACTTTTTCATCAACTCATTGATTACCACCGTTGTGGGCGCCACCCTGAAGATCACCTTGGGCCTGACCACCGCCTACGCCGTGGTGTTTCTGGAATTCCCGTTCAAGAAGTTTGTGTTCGGACTGGTGGTCTTTGCGCTTCTGGTTCCGCAACAGATCGTCATCATCCCCAACTACACCCTGATCTCCGACCTTGGCTGGATCAACACCTACCAAGGCCTGATCCTGCCCGGGCTCGCCAGCGCCTTTGGCACCTTCTTGTTCCGCCAGCACTTCCTGACCCTGCCGGTCTCCATCCTCGAAGCCGCCGCGCTCGACGGCGCCAGCCACTGGACCCGCCTGTGGCGTTTTGTGGTGCCGATCTCCGCACCCACCATCGCGGCGGTGGCCCTGGTTTCAATCGTGTCCGAATGGAACGAATACCTTTGGCCGCTGCTGGTGGTGGACAAGGCGGAAATGATGACACTTCCCGTGGGTCTGACCCTCTTGCAAAACAACGACGGCGTCACGAACTGGGGTGTGCTCATGGCCGGAACTGTGCTCATCACGGTTCCCGTGCTCATCGTCTTCTTCTTGCTGCAGCGCCGGATCGTCACAGGCCTCACCTCCGGTGCCGTGACCGGCTAAGGCCCAACCATGCTTGCCAACTGCACCGCCCTGCCCGCAATTTCACCTATGCCATGCACATGCCTTCCCTTTTCCGGGTGGCAACGATTTCAAGGAGAACAAGAATGACAGCTTCACCGTTTGCAAACCTGAACCGCCGACAGCTGCTCCAACTAGCCGCCCTCGTGGGTGGTTCGGCAGCATTGGCAGCCTGTGGGGGACCCGCCGTCGGCCAAGCCGGCGGTGCTGCCACCGAGACGGCCACCGACTGGGCCTCCGTGACCCCCGCCAAGGAGATCACGTGGTGGTCCAACCACCCTGGCACCTCAAAGGACATTGAATCGGAGATCATCAAGCGTTTCACGGCCGAGAGCGGCATAAAGGTCAACCTGGTGACCGCTGGTGCCAACTATGACGAGGTTGCCCAGAAGTTCCAGGCCGCGTCGGGCTCCAGCAATGTACCGGATCTAGTCATCGCCAGCGACGTCTGGTGGTTCCGCTACATGATCAACGGCCAGATCCTGCCGCTGGACCAGCTGGCCAAGCACCTGGAGTTCGACACCGAAGACTTCAACAGCACGCTGTATGGCGACTACGAATTCTCCGCGTCACACTGGGCTGTTCCCTATGCCCGCTCCACGCCGCTGTTCTACTACAACAAGGCCGTGTGGGAGAAGGCCGGCCTGCCCGACCGTGCACCAAAGACGTGGGCAGAATTCGATGAGTGGGCGCCCAAGATCCAGGCCACCACCGAGATAACCCCCTTGGGCCTGGGCAAGGGCACCTCATGGAGCGCCTGGTGGTTCTGCAACATGTTGTGGGGTGCAGGAGGCGCCTATTCCAAGGACTGGGCCATGACCCTGGATACGCCGGAGGCGCTCGAAGCTGCCAAGTACCTGCAGACAATTATCTACGACAATAAGAGCGCTGCCGTCACAGCCAAGGATCAGGTGGCCGACTTCGGGGCGGGCCTCACCGGCTGCACCATCGCCTCCACGGGGTCGCTGAGCGGCATCCTCGCCTCCTCCAAGTTCGACGTCGGAACCGGCTTCCTGCCCGAGGGTGCCAAGGGCCCCGCCTGCCCCACGGGCGGCACCGGCCTGGCCATCCCCGCAGACAAGACACCGGAGCAGCAGCTGGCTGCCGGCATGTTCCTGAAATTCCTGACGAATGCGGAGAACACCGCCTACTTCTCCTCCAACACCGGCTACATGCCCGTGCGCACCTCGGCCCTGGAAGGCGAGACCATGAAGGCCGTCTACGCCAAGACACCGCAGTTCCGCACGGCCGTGGACCAGCTGGCGGGCACCCGCGTCCAAGACTGGGGCCGTGTGTTTGTCCCCAACGGCGACAAGGACCTGACCACGGCACTGGAAAAGATCATGTTGCAAAAGGGTGATCCGGCCGAAGCCTTCGCCACGGCAGCGACGTCCATCACGAAGTCGTACGAAGAGAACGTCTTGCCCTACCTCTAGGGTTGTTCGTTCCTGCCCTGACAACTGGCCCGCAGAAATCGACGAAAATATGCGTTTTTGACGGATTTTTCGGCGATTTCTGCGGGTTAGTTGCTCTTTGGGCGCCGGACCCCGGACATAATCGTTGAAGGGAGTCGGGCCATGCACGGCGCGGACCACTCAGGCAAGGAACGGCACATGAGCGCAGCAGCAGGGAAAGCCCACGGAGCCATCACGGACGTGCCGGGCATTCAGCTAGGTCACTCGCAGCGCATCGGCAACGGCTGGCTGAGCGGCGTCAGCGTGGTCCTGCCGCCGCCAGGAACCATAGGATCCGTCGATGTCCGTGGTGGCGGCCCGGGAACCCACGAAACGGATGCACTGGATCCCACCACCATGGTTTCCACCGTTGATGCAGTGGTTCTCACGGGCGGCAGCGCCTATGGGCTGGCTGCCGCAGGCGGTGTGCAGCGCTGGTGTGAAGAAAATGGCAGGGGCTTTCGGGTCCCCGGCGGCGTGGTCCCCATTGTGCCCGCAGCCGCGATCTTTGACCTTGGCCGCGGCGGCAACTTCTCCGCCCGGCCCAACGCCGACATGGGCTACGAGGCGGCACTGGACGCCGCCAGCACCGCCGAGCGGGCCGTCGTCGAACGCGGGAACGTGGGCGCCGGTACGGGAGCGGCCATCGGCGCCGGCGCCTTCAAGGGCGGGCTGGGAACTGCTTCGGTGTCGCTGACGGGGCAGAACGCCCACATTGTGGTTGGCGCCGTGGCTGTGGTGAACGCCGCGGGCATTCCCTGGCGCCCCGGGACGGTGCCGCCGACCGCGGGGGAGGGGCTCAACACCACATTGGTGGTGGTCGCCACCAATGCGACACTGACCGTTGCCGAGGCCAAGCGAACGGCCACGGCCGCCCACGCAGGCATGGCGCGCGCACTGAACCCTGTGCACACACTGGCCGACGGCGATACCATCTTCGCGCTGGCCACGTGCGCGGAAATTCTGGTTCCCCATCCGGACATCCCGGTGGCGGCCCTCATTGAGCTGCAAAGTGCTGCAGCGGAGGCAGTGCGTCTGGCCATTGACGACGGTGTGCGCAGCGCCAGTGCTGTGGAAACACCCGCCGGAAGGCTGAATCCGTACCCGCCGGAGCAGGCGCTCAATAGCTCAATTTAACTTATTTGCCAATTTGCACTAGAGTAGGTTGTTGGTTGTCTGTGCCTGCCCATTTGCGGTGTGCAATCGGACGAACAGTAATCAGTAGCAAATCGAATGCCGATGACATTCTTCCCCAACAGGAGAAGACTGTGTCGGCGCAACAAAGTTAGCGGAGGATATGGCCAAGAAAGATGGGGTCATTGAGATCGAGGGCGTTGTGACTGAAGCGCTTCCCAACGCGATGTTTCGCGTTGAGTTGACGAACAAGCACATCGTTCTTGCCCATATCTCAGGAAAAATGCGCCAGCACTACATTCGTATCCTTCCTGAGGACCGAGTTGTGGTGGAGCTGAGCCCTTACGATCTGACACGTGGTCGTATCGTCTACCGCTACAAATAACCACAACTGCAATCACGCAAAGGAATGCCATGAAGGTTAAGCCGAGCGTCAAGCAGATCTGCGATAAGTGCAAGGTGATTCGCCGTAACGGTCGAGTCATGGTGATCTGCGAGAACCCGCGCCACAAGCAGCGCCAGGGCTAATTTCCTCTTTTGAGGAAATCCCTGAGCATCTGCTCATGCAAGTACATATATAAGGCAGCACAAGGTTGGACGAAGGCGGAGCAATCCGCAACCGTTCAATGGACCCCTGGTCGGAGGCCAGGGCCGCATTTAGATAATATGCGGGTGTACTGTCTACGACCTCCGGTTTACACAAGGAGCAGCCAAATATGGCACGTCTCGCTGGCGTAGACCTTCCCCGCGAAAAGCGGTTGGAAGTAGCGCTTACATACATTTACGGCGTCGGTAAGACCCGTGCAAAAAAAGTCTTGGCAGAGACCGGGATTTCCCCGGATGTCCGTGTCAAGGACTTGTCCGATGCTGAGCTCGTTCAGTTGCGCGACAACATCGAGGGTAACTACAAGGTTGAGGGTGACCTTCGTCGCGAGGTTGCAGCTGATATCCGCCGCAAGGTTGAAATCGGTAGCTACCAGGGTATCCGTCACCGTCGCGGCATGCCTGTGCATGGCCAGCGCACGAAGACCAACGCACGTACCCGCAAGGGTCCGAAGCGCACCGTCGCAGGCAAGAAGAAGGCCGGCAGGTAGTCACCACTACCTCCCTAAGAATTGCTCCGCAATTTCCTTAGGAACCCGGCTAGCGTGGGCCTCAGTGTCCACCGCCCTTAAAAAACTTTCGTAGGAGAATATAATGCCCCCAAAGACTCGTGGAGCGGTTCGTAAGCCGCGTCGCAAGGATAAAAAGAATATTGCGCTGGGCCAGGCGCACATCAAGAGCACCTTTAACAACACCATCGTTTCCATCACGGATCCGAACGGTGCAGTCATCTCATGGGCTTCTGCCGGTGAAGTTGGCTTCAAGGGCTCGCGTAAGTCAACTCCGTACGCTGCACAGATGGCTGCTGAAGCAGCTGCCAAGCGCGCACAGGAGCATGGCCTTCGCAAGGTTGACGTTTTCGTAAAGGGTCCGGGCTCGGGCCGCGAAACGGCTATCCGTTCGCTGCAGGCTGCTGGACTTGAGGTTGGCTCCATCTCGGATGTCACCCCCAGCGCCCACAACGGCTGCCGTCCGCCCAAGCGCCGTCGCGTCTAACGAGATTTAAGCAGCAGAGTTGGCCTTCACCTTGGTGGGGGCCAACTCCGCCGCCGGTAAGTTTCGTCAGCCGTCATTTCCACTACCTGTGTTGCGTCATATAGCGGATGCTCGCTGAAAGGAAACCCCAGTGCTCATTGCACAGCGCCCCACCCTATCTGAAGAAGTAGTTTCCGAAAACCGTTCACGGTTCGTTATCGAACCGTTGGAGCCTGGCTTCGGTTACACCCTGGGAAATTCCCTGCGTCGGACCTTGCTGTCCTCCATTCCTGGCGCTGCTGTCACCAGCATCCGCCTCGATGGTGTTCTGCATGAGTTCACCACGGTTCCCGGTGTTAAGGAAGATGTCACTGAGATCATCCTGAACATCAAGGGATTGTCCGTGTCTTCGGAGCATGACGAGCCCGTCGTCGCCTACCTGCGCAAGCAGGGCCCTGGCGTTGTTACGGCTGCAGACATTGCCCCGCCGGCCGGTGTGGAATTCCACAACCCTGACATGCACATTGCCACGCTGAACTCGAAGGGCAAGTTCGAACTCGAGCTGACCATCGAGCGCGGTCGCGGCTACGTTTCAGCAGCCCAGAACAAGAACGTCGATGCAGAGATTGGCCGTATCCCGGTTGACTCGATCTACTCACCCGTTCTGAAGGTGACCTTCCGCGTGGAAGCAACCCGTGTTGAACAGCGCACTGACTTTGACAAGCTGATTGTTGATGTAGAGACCAAGCAGGCCATCTCCCCGCGGGATGCCATTGCCTCTGCCGGCACCACGCTGGTTGAACTGTTCGGATTGGCCCGCGAGCTGAACACCGCGGCTGAGGGCATTGAGATTGGTCCGTCCCCGACGGACGCTGCTCTTGCCGCAGACATGGCCCTGCCGATCGAGGACCTGGACCTGACGGTTCGTTCCTACAACTGCCTCAAGCGTGAGGGCATCCACTCCGTGGGTGAACTCGTTGCTCGCTCCGAGGCTGACCTGATGGACATTCGCAACTTTGGTGCGAAGTCCATCGACGAGGTAAAGGCAAAGTTGGTTGAGCTCGGTCTCTCCCTGAAGGATTCCCCTCCAGGATTTGATCTGGCCGCCCGTGCCGCAGCCCTTGACGAGAACGACGACGCTTACAGCGACGACGAACTCTAAAGACGAACAACAATATTTTTTAGTCGGCCCGGCGGATGCAAATGATGCATCCGCTTGCGGTCCGACTGATACTTGAGGAGAAACACCATGCCTACACCCGCTAAGGGTCCCCGCCTCGGAGGCGGAGCGGCTCACGAGCGCTTGATGCTCGCGAACCTGTCCGCCGCTCTGTTCGAGCACAAGCGGATCACCACCACCTTGACCAAGGCAAAGCGCCTGAGCCCCTACGCAGAGCGACTGGTAACTTTCGCAAAGCGTGGCGACTTGGCTTCACGCCGCCGCGTTCTCGGCCTGATCAGCAACAAGGGCATTGTCCACGAGCTGTTCACCGACATCGCCACGGCTGTGGAGAACCGCGACGGCGGCTACACCCGCATCACCAAGATCGGCAACCGTAAGGGCGACAACGCCCCCATGGCTGTCATCGAGCTCGTTCTGGAGCCGGTCAGCGCCAAGCAGGCCGTTGTGAAGGAAGCTACAGCTGCTGCAGTCAAGGCTGCTCCGGTTGAAGAAGCACCGAGCGAAGAAGTTGTGGAAACCGAAGTTGTAGCTGACGAAGCTGCTGCTGAAGAGACCAAGTAAGGCCTAAGCGAAAGCTTTAGTTCTAACGCAAAGAACCCGCCACCCGTCTGGGTGGCGGGTTCTTTGCGTTCCGGCCCAGGTGGCGCCCCCGGTAGAATTGAGGCCATGCACAACCCCAAACTTTCCCCCGAAGCACGAGGCCTGATGAGGGCCCGGTTGGACATTGCCTACGACGGCAGCCCGTTCAACGGCTGGGGCATCCAGCCAGGTGTCCGCACAGTCCAAGGCGTCATTGAGGAAGCCCTGTTTATGATCGTGCGCAGGCCTGTACGCCTCACCGTTGCCGGCCGTACCGACGCTGGCGTTCACGCCCGCGGCCAGGTGGCCCACCTGGACTTCACCCCGGCGGAATGGGACGGGCTGCGGCGCGGACATGACGAGGTGTCCGAACTTTCCCTCCAACGGCGCCTCAACGGCGCCCTGGGGCGGGTACTGGGCGAGCTGCACGGCTCAGTGGAGATTGTGCGGGCCTCCGTGGCACCCACGGGCTTTGATGCCCGTTTCTCGGCCCTGTGGCGGCGCTACAGCTACCGCATCGCCGATGGCTGCACACGCAGGGACCCGCTGCAGAGGGCACTGACCCTGTGGCACCCCCGCGAGTTGGACGTGGCGCTCATGAACCAAGCCGTGGCGCCGCTGTTGGGACTGCACGACTTTGCTGCATTTGCCAAGCCACGGGAGGGTTCGACCACCGTGCGTACCTTGCAGCGCCTTGATTTTGAACAAGACGACGATGGTGTCATTAATCTCAACGTTCAGGCGGACGCCTTTTGCCACAACATGGTCCGAGCGTTGACAGGCGCTGCGCTGATGGTGGGGGAGGGGCGCGAAAGCCCTGACTGGATGAACCAGCGCCTAGTGGCGGGAATCCGGGACGCCAAGTCGGTTCTGGCGGCGCCGCACCCACTAATTCTTGAGGAAGTTCACTACCCTCACGAGACGGCTATGCATGAACGGGCGGTCCTGACCAGGACGCGGCGCGTGCCAACAGAGACCATTAAGGCGCCTCTTGGGGCCGGAATCTGAGCAGACATTTCGTTCGCTTTGACCAGAGGGCAGTATTAACGCTATCGTTGGTAGTCGTTGTGCGTGTCCTATCTCGATATCACGCGCCCGTTACAGGTCCGGTTGCAGGACTACCACTGAACGGGTGTCATCGGGAAGTGTAAGGATGACTGGTGTTAGAGCCCTCACCTCTGTTCCGGTAAGCGCATAGATAGCAGGTGTCAACCATCTGTGACACCACCTAAGAACAAGAAACGAAGGCAAAAACCGTGCGTACGTACACCCCGAAGCCCGGCGATATCAACCGTCAGTGGCACATCATTGATGCCAACGACGTTGTCTTGGGCCGTCTTGCCAGCCAGGCTGCACCTCTGCTGCGTGGAAAGCACAAGCCGACCTTCGCTCCCCATATGGATATGGGCGATTTCGTCATCATCATCAACGCCGAGAAGGTTGCCTTGACAGGCGCCAAGCTCGAACAGAAGCGCGCATACCGCCACTCCGGTCACCCGGGCGGTCTGTCCAGCGTGAACTATGCCGAACTGTTGGAGAAAAACCCGGTTCGCGCAGTGGAGAAGGCCATCGCTGGCATGCTCCCGAAGACCAAGCTGGGCGCAGCCCAGATCGGCAAGCTGAAGGTTTACCGCGGTGCTGAGCACCCGCACGCCGCTCAGCAGCCCAAGACGTTTGAAATCACCCAGGTCGCCCAGTAGTCCTGGCCACCAACCCAATATTTATCAAGGAGAATCGTGGCTCAGAATACTGAAGAGCTGAACGCCGAGGCCGTCGTGGCCGAGGAAGAAGTTTTGACTAGCTACACGAGCGAAAGCTCAGCTGCAGCAGATGCAGCACCCAAGAAGGAACGCCCGGCTTTGACAGTCTCAGGCGCTGCTGTTGGTCGTCGCAAGCAGGCAATTGCCCGCGTTCGCGTTGTACCCGGCACCGGCAAGTGGATCGTTAACGGCCGCGAGCTCTCCAACTACTTCCCGAACAAGCTGCACCAGCAGGAAGTAAACGACCCGTTCCGCCTCCTCGACCTGGATGGCGCGTACGACGTTTGGGCCCGCATCCACGGTGGTGGCCCCTCAGGCCAGGCCGGTGCTTTGCGTCTGGGTGTTGCTCGTTCCTTGAACGAGATCGACACTGAGAACAACCGCGCGATCCTGAAGAAGGCAGGCTTCCTGACTCGTGACGCTCGCGTCATCGAGCGTAAGAAGGCTGGTCTTAAGAAGGCACGTAAGGCTTCGCAGTACTCCAAGCGCTAAATTCAGCGCTCCCATAAAAGTCCCCGGCTCGCTTTGCGAGCCGGGGACTTTTTGGGTTCCGGCGCTGAATTGAGCGCTTGGCTCCACAAGCGCTAATATCGCTTTCAAAAGTCCCCTGTTCGCTTTGTGAGCCGGGGACTTTTTGGGTTCCGGCGCTGAATTGAGCGCTTGGCTCCACAAGCGCTAATATCGCTTTCAAAAGTCCCCTGTTCGCTTTGTGAGCCGGGGACTTTTTGTGCCCGTGGGCCGTTGCGGACATGCGTCCCCGGGCCACCTGAGGCGAATGTCTGTAGCGCCCCCGCAGCCTCGCAACCGGACGAGAATGGTGGCATGAAAGCAGCGCAATCATCCGGGCCCAGTGCCGTGTGGTCTATCGCATCATGAGAGGAAAGCTGATTCTACGGCTCCATGATTTAGACTGAACGGGATGTCAAGATTATTTGGAACAGACGGTGTCCGCGGTTTGGCCAATGGCCTGCTGACGGCTGAACTAGCCCTGTCACTCGCTCAAGCCGCTGCTGTGGTGTTGGGCCACGAGCAAATGAGCGAGGGAAAGCGCCCCAGAGCCGTCATAGCCCGCGACCCGCGCGCCAGTGGCGAGTTTATCGGTGCTGCTGTTGAAGCGGGACTGGCCAGTGCCGGCGTCGACGTGTACGACGCCGGGGTGCTGCCCACGCCCGCAGCAGCCTTCCTGATCGCTGATCTGGGTGCTGATTTTGGTGTGATGATCTCCGCCTCGCACAATCCGGCACCAGATAACGGCATCAAATTCTTTGCTCGGGGCGGCACCAAGCTGCCTGACGAGGTGGAAGAGGCCATTGAAGCTCAGCTCCAGCACGACGCTTACCGACCGGTAGGCATCGATGTGGGCCGGATTCAGCGTTTCTCGGACGCCGAGGACAGGTATGTTGTGCACCTGCTGGGCACCCTGCCGCACCGGCTCGACGGTCTGAAGATTGTTCTGGACTGTGCCCACGGTGCCGCGAGCGGATGTTCACCCCAGGTCTTCACCGATGCCGGCGCACAGATCACGGTCATCGGAGCCGAGCCAAACGGATTGAACATCAATGACGGGGTTGGTTCCACCCACCTCGAATTACTCCAGAAGACAGTTCTCGCAACAGGCGCTGATTTGGGCATAGCCCACGACGGCGACGCTGACCGCTGCCTGGCCGTCGACCATGAAGGCAACGTCATTGACGGCGACCAGATCATGGCCATATTGGCCCTGGCATTGAAAGCGTCCGGCGAACTCAAGGACGATGTCCTGGTGGCCACTGTCATGAGCAACCTGGGCTTGAAGATTGCCCTCCGCGACGCCGGGATCACCATCCGCGAAACAGGCGTCGGGGACAGGTACGTGCTCGAGGAAATGCGCCGGGGCGACTACACCCTCGGTGGAGAACAGTCAGGGCACGTCATTTTCTCCAAGTACGCCACCACAGGCGACGGTGTACTGACAGGCCTCCAGCTGGCTGCCCAAGTGGCTTTGACTGGCAAGTCGCTGAAGGAACTTGCCAGCGCCATGACCAAGCTGCCCCAGGTGATGATCAACGTCAAGAACGTGGACAAGTCCCGCGCGTCGTCCGTGCCGGCCATTAACGCAGCCATAGCAAAGGCTGAGGCCGAGCTGGGAGACGCCGGCCGGGTGCTCTTGCGCCCGTCGGGGACCGAGGCCTTGGTCCGGGTCATGGTGGAAGCCGCTGACATGCAAACTGCTGAGCGCATCTGCAACGAGCTGGTCAACGTGGTCAAGGCTGAGTTGTCGCTCTAAGAGACTTCTAATGCAAGGAGGCGGCAACCCCGGTGGGGATGCCGCCTCCTTGCATTAGAAGTGGGTGTTAGTGGGCTCCGCCGCTGGGACGGGCCGTGAGTGCATCACGGATTTCGGTGAGCAGCTCAATTTGCGCGTCAACGGGCGGTTCTTCTTCCTTGATGCCCAGCTTCGCGTTGCGTCGGGCGATCATATGGTTCATGGGCATGACGACCACGAAGTAGATGGCTGCTGCGACCAAAACAAAGTTGACCAGTACGGTCAGGAACACCCCAAATTTGATGTCAACGCCATTGACGTTGACGACGCCGAAGGCATCGAAGTTGGGGGAACTCGTCAGTGCCGCGAGAAGCGGCATCAAGATGTTCTCGACCAGGGAAGTGATGACGGCCCCGAACGCTGCACCGATGACGACGGCGACGGCAAGGTCTACGACGTTGCCTTTCATTATGAAGTCTCTGAATCCCTTTAACATGTCCCTAAAATACCGCACTTGGGGTTGTTATGACTGCTTTGTGTTCATACATTTTTTCGCACGGCTATTTGTAGCTGGGGGCGTCAGGCAACCCCAGATAGTCTTCATAGCTTTGGATCCCCCTGACCCTCATGTCCTGGGCTACGGCAATCCCCAGGTAGCGCAGGTGCCATGGCTCAGCGAGATAGCCGGTTGTGGACTCCAAGCCCACGGGATACCGCACCACAAAGCCGTGGTCGGCCCCGTGCGCGGCCACCCACTTCCCCGCCGCCGTGTCCGCCACACAAAAGGTGAAATCGCAGTCGGCGCCGGAATTGGCGTCGCCAATGTCCAGGGCGAATCCGCTTTGGTGCTCGGAGAAACCGGGCCGGGCGGAGGAGGCATCTGCCGCAGCCACCCCTTTGCTGGCCACATGGCCGTTGTACACGCTGGTCTGGGTTTCGAAGGAGCGGTAGCTGCTCTTGATGCTGATGCTGACACCTTCGGCAGCGGCCGCAGCGAACATGCGCTCCACCGCCGCTGCGGCCTCGGCGCGCAGCAGCGCAGGTTCCGTGGATCCTGTGCGCACGGGCAGGGTAACTAAATCAGCTGGCATATAGTCCACAGGGGTCAGTGGGTGTGTCTTGTTGACCAACACCAAAGGACTCTCCGGGTTGGCGATACTGCGCAGGGATTCCTGGGCAGGTGCCGCCGTTCCCGTGGCGAAGAGCTTTTGAATGGGGGCGTCAGCACTTGCGCCCGCGATCGGGAGGGAGCTGGCGGGCGTGCTGGGGATGGTCGACGCCGGAGCCTGGGTGGTGGAGCGTGGACTCACCGGGGATGACGGTTGCCCAGAGGAGGGGGAGGGCGGGCGCGGAGTCGAGTTCGCCGTCGTACTGGGCGGGGATGGGTTGGCAGATGATTGCAGTGACCCAGCTTCCAGCCCCACCGCGCCGCAGAAAATCAGCCCAGCGCCGATGGCTGAGACCGCCACACTGCCCGGGCGTGGCCAGCTCAAGCCGGCTCGCAGGCGATCCGCCAAGCTACGCGGGGTCGGGCGGAGGCGGTCCACTGGCGCTAGACTTTCCGCAACAACATGCGCCGAATTGAATGGTCGGATTCCTTGGTCAAGACCAGCTGGGCGCGGCCACGGGTGGGGAGCACATTCTGCAGCAGATTGGGCTCGTTGATGCTCTTCCAAATCCGGGACGCGGTGGCCGTGGCTTCGCTGTCTGAGAGGCCGGCGTAGCGGCGGAAGTACGACTCGGGATCGGCAAAGGAGCTGGTGCGCAGGGAACGGAAGCGCTCCACATACCACTGCTCGATGTAGCTGGTTTTGGCGTCGACGTAGATGGAGAAGTCAAAGAAGTCACTGACGGCCAGGCCTGAGCGGCCGTCGGCGCGCGGGCGAGCAGCCGCCAAGACATTCAAGCCCTCCACTATGAGCACGTCGGGGCGCCGGACAACCACTTCCTTGTCCGGCAGGATGTCGTAGCTCAGGTGGGAGTACATGGGGGCGCGGACTTCCTCGGCGCCGCTCTTGACGGTGCTGACAAAACGCAGAAGCGCTCGGCGGTCGTAGGACTCCGGGAAGCCCTTGCGGCCCATCAGCCCGCGGCGTTCCAGCTCGGCGTTGGGGTAGAGGAAGCCGTCGGTGGTGACCAATTCAACGTTGGGGGTGTCCGGCCAGCGGCGCAGCATTTCACGCAACACGCGGGCAGTTGTGGACTTGCCCACAGCAACAGAACCGGCAACACCAATCACAAACGGTGTGCGTGAACCCCTCTCACCCAGGAAAGTGGTGGTGGCGCTGTGCAAATGGCCGGCAGCGCCCACGTAGAGATTCAGCAGGCGTGAGAGCGGCAAATAGACGTCACGGATTTCGCGCATGTCCAACTGATCTCCCAAGCCGCGGAGGCGCTGGACGTCTTCCTCATCCAGCGGCTGTTCAATTTTGTTGGCAAGGCGGGACCACGTTTGCCGGTCCAGCTCCACAAAAGGGGAGGCACTGACGCTGTTGGCGGACTCAGTTCTTTGCGCTGTCACACTTTCAATTCTGCCTTGTTTGGGGTGGGGTGGGAAACGGGAGGTTACGGCGGGAGAAACATCACTGACTGTTTTTCACGTCACATTCCCCTCGATAAGGTAGAACGTCCTGCCTTCACAGTGGGGATTATGATTGATTTTCATGTGTGGAATTGTGGGATACGCCGGTACTGCCCCGGCTCAAGGATCAACGTCGTCAGCAACTCACGGTGCTTTGGAAGTCCTCGTTGAGGGGCTGCGCCGACTGGAATACAGGGGCTACGACTCCGCTGGCGTTGCGTTGGTCACGGCCAATGGCATTGAAATGCGCAAGAAAAGCGGCAAGCTTGCCCGGCTCCTGGACGAACTGGATGCCAACCCCCTCCCGGCCTCTGTGACAGGGATTGGTCACACTCGCTGGGCCACCCACGGCGGGCCAACGGATGCCAACGCCCACCCGCACGTGGTTGCTGGCGGAAAGCTTGCCGTGATCCACAACGGCATCATTGAAAACTATGCTCCGCTCAAAGCAGAGCTGGTGGCGCACGGCCACAGCTTCCTCTCCCAGACTGACACCGAAGTGGCCGCAACCTTGTTGGGTGAGGTGTACCAGGATTTGGAGGCCGTTGGAACGGTTGAGGGCAGCCTGCTCTCCACGGCCATGCAGATGGTGGCGCAGCGTCTCGAAGGGGCTTTCACCCTGGTGGCAACGCACGCCAACGAGCCCGGAGTGGTTGTTGCCGCCCGCCGGAACTCGCCCCTCGTTGTTGGTTTGGGTGACGGCGAAAACTTCCTGGGATCAGATGTGTCCGGCTTCATCGACTACACACGCCGCGCCGTGGAACTGGGCCAGGACCAGGTCGTCACCATCACCGCGGACAACGTCACCATCACCGATTTCCACGGCGTGCCCGCCGAAGGCCGCGAATACCTGGTGGATTGGGACGCGGCCGCCGCCAAAAAGGACGGCTACCCGTCCTTCATGGAAAAAGAGATCAACGACCAGCCGGATGCCGTGGCGCAGACCTTGCTGGGTCGCTCTGACATTGACGGCAACCTGACATTGGACGAGATCCGGGTGGACCCGGCAGTCCTGAAATCCATCAACCGAATCATTGTGCTGGCCTGTGGCACCTCGGCCTACGCCGGGCAGGTGGCCCGCTACGCCATTGAGCACTGGTGCCGAATTCCCACCGAAGTGGAACTGTCCCATGAGTTCCGGTACCGCGACCCCATTGTTGATGAAAACACCCTCATCGTTTCCCTCTCACAGTCCGGGGAAACCATGGACACCTTGATGGCTGTCCGTTATGCCCGCGAACAGGGCGCCAAGACTGTGGCGATCTGCAACACCAACGGATCCACCATTCCCCGCGAATCTGACGCAGTCCTGTACACGCATGCGGGCCCGGAGATTGCTGTTGCCTCCACCAAGGCGTTCCTGGCCCAGATCACGGCCGCGTACCTGCTGGGTCTTTATTTGGCACAGCTGCGCGGAAACCTGTTCCAGGGACAGATCAAGGACATTCTGGCTGAGCTGGCTAAGACTCCTGCCAAGATTGCCACCGTGCTGGCCAACTCGGAGCAGATCAAGGAACTTGCCCGCAGCATGGCTGACACGCGCTCGGTCCTCTTCCTGGGCCGCCACGTGGGCTATCCCGTGGCCATGGAAGGGGCGCTGAAGCTCAAGGAATTGGCCTACATCCATGCCGAAGGCTTTGCCGCCGGCGAGCTCAAGCATGGGCCCATCGCCTTGATTGAAGAGGGTCAGCCGGTCATTGTGGTGGTGCCATCTCCGCGCGGCCGTGATTCCTTGCACTCCAAAGTGGTGTCAAACATCCAAGAAGTCAGGGCGCGCGGCGCCAAGACCATTGTGATTGCAGAAGAAGGCGACGAGTCGGTGCGCGAATTTGCCGAGCACGTCTTCTACATCCCCGAAACCAGCCCACTGCTGGCGCCGTTGTTGACGACTGTTCCGCTGCAGATCTTCGCCTGCGAACTGGCCATGGCCAAGGGCTATGACGTGGACCAGCCACGCAACCTGGCCAAGTCCGTCACTGTCGAATAACGGAAACGGCACGCTGACCCACGTGGGACGGCGCTTGCGGTTAAAGCCGGTGCTCCACCGCCGGCTTTAACCGCAAGCGCCGTCCTTTTTGGCGGTGAGCTTGCGAGCCGGGGGAGCCGCTGGGTGGGGCCACGGTGGCGAGGGGCCACGGTGGCGAGGGGCCCGCGGTGAGCTTGCGAGCCGGGGGAGCCGCTGGGGAATAGGCTGGGGTCATGATCATTGGGATTGGTGTAGATGTTGTTGATATTGAGCGCTTCGGCCGCCAGCTGGAGAGGACTCCGGGGCTGATTGACAGGCTGTTTGTGCCGGCCGAACGCGGTTTGAACACGCAGTCGCTCGCCGCCCGGTTCGCCGCCAAGGAATCCGTGGCCAAGGCTTTGGGGGCACCGGCTGGAATGAACTGGCAGGACTGCTGGATCGGTTTGGATGAGAACGGGCCCACTATCAACGTCTTGGGGACCGTGGCGGCCGTGGCCAAGTCCAAGGGCATCAAGCACTGGCACCTGTCCATGAGTCACGATGGCGGTATTTCCACAGCCATGGTGATAGCCGAGAGCTGAGATGCTCCAGGCCTACTCAGCCGCCGCCGTCCGGGCCGCCGAACAGCCACTGCTCAGTGCCGGGCGTGGCCCGGAACTCATGCGCACAGCAGCGCACGGCCTCGCCATGGGCGTGGTCTCGGTGCTGCGATCGCGGGGAAAAGGCATCTACGGGGCTAACGTGGTGCTGCTGGTGGGATCGGGCAACAACGGCGGGGATGCCCTCTACGCGGGCGCCCACCTGGCCGCGCGCGGAGCCCGGACGACGGCGTTGCTCACCAGTGCACGGACCCACCCCGAGGCGCTGGCCGCGTTTGGGAAGTCCGGGGGACGTTGCCTTGTGCTTGGCGCAGATGGCGCACCGGTGAGCTTTATGGACGAAGCCCGGCAGTCCGACGTCGTCATTGACGGATTGCTGGGGACCGGCGGCAGCGGCGGACTGCGGGAGCCTGTGGCCGGGGTTGTGGCGCAACTGGCGGAATTTGCCGGCGACGGGCCCGCGGTGGTGGCCTGCGATCTCCCCAGCGGCGTGGACGCGACGACGGGGGAGGTGCATGGCCCCGTGCTGTCTGCCGATCTCACGGTCACTTTTGGTGCCCACAAAACGGGACTGCTCAGCGCTCCGGGCGAGCAGTCCGCCGGTACCGTGGCCCTGGTGGGCCTCGGAATCGGCCAGCAGCTGGGGCCGCCCGAATTGTCCCGACTCGAAGCAGGGGATTTGGCTGCGTTCTTGCCGCAGCCCTCGGCCGCGGCCCACAAATACACCCGCGGTGTTGCAGGGGTGATTGCAGGGTCGGTGCAGTATCCCGGCGCGGGATTGCTGGCCGTGGCGGCGGCATCCGCGTGCGGGCCGGGGATGGTGCGCTATCTTGGCCCCGAGCAGGTGGCAGCAGCCATCTACGTGCGCAACCCCGAAGTAGTCTGTTCGCAAAATTCTCCCGATGAGGTGCGCGTTCAAGCGTGGCTCGCCGGGCCCGGGATTGACGGAGACCAGGCCCAACTGGACCTGGCCGCCGCGGCGATTGCTTCAGGGCTGCCAACAGTGGTGGACGCTGCAGCCTTGGCTCTGGTGCAGCCAGCCACCCAGGCCGCCACCAACGAACACCTGATCCTGACCCCTCATGCCGGGGAACTTTCGGCACTGCTGGCCCGCTGCGGAGTTTTAGTGAGCCGCGCCCAGATTGAGGCCTCCCCACTGGCCGCCGCCCGCCAGGCCGCGGCGCTGCTGGGGGCTGTGGTGCTCCTCAAGGGGCCCACCACCATTGTGGCCGCTCCCAATGGGGCGGTCTTCACCCAAGCTAACGGCACGGCCCGGTTGGCCACAGCTGGGAGCGGAGACACTCTTGCCGGGATATTGGTGGCCCTGCTGGCCATGAGTGCCGGACCGATCGACCTGGCCAGGACCGCTGCGCTCGCAGCCGCCCTCCACGGCCAGCTGGCGCAGACCGACGTTGAGCAGCCCATAAACGCGGGTTTGCTGGCGGCGCGCATCCCTGCCGTGTGGGCAGAACTAAGCCAGAAGCGCTGAGGACAAGGGGAATCGTGGAAATTTGGCCGGGCAAGGATCACCCGCTGGGAGCACACGCAGACGGACAAGGCACCAATTTTGCCTTGTTCAGTGACGGTGCGCAGGCGGTGCAGCTGTGTTTGTTTGACGACGCCGGAGCGGAGACCCGCCTGCCGCTCACGGAAGTGGATGGCTACGTTTGGCATGGCTATGTCCCCGGAGTGGGGGCCGGCCAGCACTATGGGTACAGGGTGGATGGGCCATGGGAACCAGCCAACGGGCTGCGCTTCAACGCTAATAAGCTGCTGCTGGATCCCTATGCGCGGGCCGTGAGCGGGAACATCGTCTGGGGCCAGCCGATGTATGCCTACGATTTTGTACAGCCGCTGACCCGCAATGATGAGGACTCGGCCGCCCACAGCTACCGGAGTGTGGTGGTGCCGGACGGCTTCGACTGGACCGACGCCCATGGCCGCGCCGACGCCCGCCCGAATGTTCCGTACCACCAAAGCGTCATCTACGAGGCCCATGTGAAGGGGCTGACGGCGCTGCACCCGGACGTACCCGAACATCAGCGTGGCACGTATGCCGGGGTTGCCCACCCCGCGGTGGTGGCCCACCTGAAAAACCTGGGGGTGACCGCCGTCGAACTTATGCCGGTGCACCAATTTGTCCAGGACAATGCCCTGGAGGTCAAGGGGCTGCGGAACTATTGGGGCTACAACACCATTGGCTTCTTCGCTCCGCACAATGAATACGCGTCCAGCAGCGATCCCTGCGGGCAGGTGCGCGAGTTCAAGGAAATGGTCAAGGAACTGCACGCCAACGGCCTGGAGGTCATCCTTGACGTGGTGTACAACCACACGGCCGAGGGCAACCATTTGGGCCCCACGCTGTCCTTCCGCGGGATTGACAATGATGCCTACTACCGGCTCATCGAAGGGGAGCCGGAGCACTACCTGGACTACACCGGGACGGGGAATTCGTTCAACGTCCGGGAACCGCACGCCCTGCAACTCATCATGGATTCTTTGCGGTACTGGGTGACCGAGATGCATGTGGACGGCTTCCGCTTTGACCTGGCCGCCACACTGGCCCGCGAATTCTATGATGTGGACAAGCTGTCAACGTTCTTTGAAATGGTGCAGCAAGATCCGGTGGTCTCCCAGGTCAAGCTGATCGCGGAGCCGTGGGATTTGGGTCCCGGTGGCCACCAGGTGGGCAACTTCCCGCCGCAGTGGACCGAATGGAACGGCAAGTTCCGCGACACTGTGCGGGACTTTTGGCGCGGCGAACCGGCCACCCTGGGCGAATTTGCCACCCGCCTCACAGGCTCCTCGGATTTGTATGGCCATTCCGGGCGCCGCCCCGTGGCTTCCATCAACTTTGTCACCGCCCACGACGGATTCACCCTGGCCGACCTGGTCAGTTACAACGACAAGCACAATGAGGCCAACGGGGAGGACAACCGGGACGGTGAATCCCACAACCGCTCCTGGAACTTTGGTGTGGAAGGCCCCGCCGACGACGCCGGCATCAACGTGTTGCGTGCCCGCCAGCAACGCAACTTCCTCACCACCTTGCTGCTGTCCCAGGGCGTCCCGATGATCCTGCACGGGGACGAACTGGGCAGGACCCAAAACGGCAACAACAACGCCTACGCCCAGGATTCGCCGCTGACGTGGATCAACTGGGCGGCTGCGGACACGGAGCTGGTGGACTTTGTCTCCCGGCTGGGACGGTTGCGGGCGGCGCACCCTGTGTTCCGCCGTCGCAGGTTCTTCAGCGGGCGGCCCGTGGATCGCGGGGACGACGCCGAGCTGCCGGACATTGTGTGGTTGCGTCCCGACTCAGCGGCCATGACCGCAGCCGATTGGGACAACGCAATGGGTCGCAGCGTTGGTGTTTACCTGAACGGTGACGGCATCCCTGACTGCGACGCCCGAGGCCAGGCCGTAGTGGATGATTCCTTCCTGATGCTCTTCAACGCCAGTGACGATGGTGTGAACTTCACGCTTCCCAGTGCCGAGTATGCCCAGCGCTGGGTGGTGGAGATCCACACCGACGGGCCCATTGCCAGCCACTTCGGGGCCGGGGATGTGGTCCCGGTGGCATCGCGCTCGGCCCTCATCTTGCGGGCCATTCATGGAAGGTGATCCTTCACAGACATGCTGGCGGGGGGCCGGGACGGCTCCGTAAGGGTGTGTCTGGCAGGGCCACCCAAATGGCGGTTGGCAGGGGACCGGTGGTGGCAAGATAACAAGTATGACTTTTCATGCAGCGGAAAACCGTTACGAGACCATGCCCTACCGCCGCGTTGGACGCAGTGGACTGAAATTGCCAGCCATTTCGCTGGGCTTGTGGCACAACTTTGGGGACGACAAGTCCTTCGACGTGCAGCGGGACATCCTGCGCCGCGCCTTCGACTTAGGTGTCACCCACTTTGACCTGGCCAACAACTACGGCCCGCCGGCAGGCAGTGCGGAAACCAATTTTGGCCGACACTTCAAGGATGACTTCGCTGCGCACCGCAACGAGTTGGTCATCTCCACCAAGGCCGGCTACTTGATGTGGCCCGGCCCGTACGGCGAGTGGGGCTCCCGCAAGAGCCTGCTGGGCAGCCTGGACGAATCGTTGACCCGCATGGGTCTGGACTACGTTGACATCTTCTACAGCCACCGCCCGGACCCGGAAACGCCCATGGAGGAGACCATGGGCGCACTTGACCACGCCGTGCGCTCGGGCAAGGCACTCTACGCAGGCATTTCTTCCTACACGCCGGCCCAAACCCTGGAAGCCGCCCGCATCCTGAAGGAAATGGGCACGCCGCTGCTCATCCACCAGCCCTCCTACTCCATGCTGAACCGCTGGACTGAAAACGGGGAGCCGAACCTGTATGAGGCGCTCGACGCCGTAGGCGCCGGCTCGATTGCCTTCTCACCGTTGGCGCAGGGCGTGCTCACTGATCGCTATTTGAAGGGCGTTCCCGCCGATTCCCGTGCGGCGAAGGAGCACTTCCTGCACGAGCATGACCTCACGGCAGAGAAGATGGATCGTGTGCGTGGCCTCAATGCGATTGCCACCGGCCGCGGCCAGTCACTGGCCCAGATGGCCATCGCCTGGATTCTGCGCGAGCAGCCCAAAGGCACGCCGGTCACCTCGGCCCTGGTGGGTGCCTCGAGCGTGGCGCAGCTGGAAAACAACATTGCAGCCATCAACAACCTGGAATTTAGCGCGGCTGAGCTACATGCCATTGATGAGTTCGCTGTGGAATCCGACATCAACCGCTGGGCGCAAAAGTAGCGTTCTTGGCGGTTTTGTGACAAAACTGCGAGACACTGCTGCCCTGAGGGAACAAAATCGGGGCAGCAGTAGTTGACTAGAATGGTTAAGGGCGCCGTTGGGGCGTCAGGTCCGGTCGAAATAGCCGTGCGTCGTGTCTTTATGTCAACCGTGAAGGCGTGCGTCGACCCATCACCACAAGTGTGAGAGCCGGACCCTGTTAGTTTTTATGAAGGAGTTCCGTGTCCAATCATCCTATTCGGGTTGCCATTGTCGGTGTGGGTAACTGTGCCTCGTCTCTGGTCCAGGGTGTCCAGTACTACCAAAATGCTGATGCGTCCGTGAAAGTACCGGGCCTGATGCACGTTGAGTTCGGCAAGTACCATGTCAATGACGTGACGTTTGTAGCCGCGTTTGATGTTGACAGCAAAAAGGTAGGACTTGATCTCTCGGACGCCATCGGGGCCAGTGAGAACAACACCATCAAGCTGGCCGACGTGCCGAACCTCGATGTTCCCGTACTGCGCGGACATACACTTGACGGTCTGGGCAAGTACTACCGCGAGACCATCGTGGAGTCCGACGCCGACCCCGTAGACATTGTGGCAACACTCAAAGCCGCCAAGGTTGATGTTCTGGTGTGCTACCTTCCTGTTGGCTCGGAAGCGGCGGCCAAGTTCTATGCACAGTGCTGCATCGACGCCGGCGTTGCCTTCGTCAACGCCCTGCCCGTCTTCATTGCCGGCACCAAGGAATGGGCTGACAAGTTCACCGCCGCAGGCGTGCCGATCGTGGGCGATGACATCAAGAGCCAGATCGGTGCCACCATCACGCACCGCGTCATGGCGAAACTCTTCGAAGACCGCGGCGTCATTTTGGACCGCACCTACCAGCTCAACGTTGGTGGCAACATGGACTTCAAGAACATGCTCGAGCGCGACCGTCTGGAATCCAAGAAGATCTCCAAGACCCAGGCCGTCACCTCCAACACCTCAGCCGTGTTGGGTGCAGACGACGTCCACATTGGTCCGTCGGACTACGTAGCCTGGCTCGATGACCGCAAGTGGGCCTTCGTCCGCTTGGAAGGCCGCAACTTCGGTGACGCCCCCGTGTCCCTGGAATACAAGCTTGAAGTATGGGATTCACCCAACTCGGCAGGTGTCATCATCGACGCCATCCGTGCGGCGAAGATTGCCCTGGACCGCGGCATCGGCGGGCCCATCCTGTCAGCCTCAAGCTACTTCATGAAGTCCCCGCCGGAGCAGTACGCGGACGACGTGGCCCACGAGAAGGTTGAAGCCTTCATTCGAGGCGACATCTAACTCCATCCCCCTACCGACGCTCGCTCACATACGGGGCGTTTTATACCGACGCTCGCTCAGATATGGGTGGGTAATGCCGAACGCTCCCTCACTGCACAGTGAGGGAGCGTTCGGCATTTAACTAAAGCGGCAGTCTTGGTGGCGTTAACGGCCGGGGGCCAAACCGGAGGCGATTGCTGGATCCATCCATGCATGCTGCAACGTCTTTTTGATGAGCCGTACAGCATCGTGAAATCCGTCGGCCACATCTTCTTGGGTAAAGACCAGAACAGTCCAGCCGGCGGCCTCGAAGGCTTTGTCCCGCCGCCTGTCGCTGCGTTGCTGCAGCTCATCCAGGTGATGGGCGCCGTCGTACTGGAGAGCAATTCGGCGGGCACGGTAGCCGGCGTCGGCCGATGGGCCACCGGGCCGGTTCCACAAGGTGAGCTGCAATTCGGGCTCCGGCAGGCCGGCGTCGAGCATGGCCAACCGCAGCAGAGTTTCAGGGCCAGAATCGGCGCCGATACGCATGAGCTCCAGGGCGGCCCTGGCGCGGACGATTCCTTGCAGGTTCCGGTGCCGGCCAAGCATCTCCCGAAGGAATGCCGGAGTGGTGTGTGGCGTACTTCTGCCCTCGAATTCCGGCCGGGGGATGCGGATGAGCTGGTCGCCCATGCATACCAGATCATTCAGGGGCAGAATGCGTGCCAGGTCGAGCCACGTGCGTGCCGGGGTGCTGATCCGAAGCTCCCCTGTGGCCTCGACTTCGCCCGGCAGGGCAACTACTGTGTGGCCGAGGATGCCGGCCCTTCGCACTCCAGGCAGGTTTTGGGGCTTACTCAGGTGCAGTTCCCTTGATTCAGAAAGCCACGGCGGCAGGATCAACTGGTGCAATTGCGCCGCTGTTGTGTGCGAGATCCATGCCCCCGGAGTCGCTGTGGACAAGGCCCGCGCAGCTTCTCGAAGCTCAAAGTCCCAAGACGCCGGGCGGTACAAACCACGACTTACACCGGTGAATTCGCGATTGCGGAGCCTGTTACGCGACACACCCAGCGACAGCGCCTCACCTAAGGTGAACGGCCCGTCGGGAAGCCTGGGGGTCTGCGGAAAGTCCATGATGACATTGTCGCCCCTATCCGCCGGCGCCCGCAGAAGTTATCCACAGGTAGTCGGCATGCGACCGGCCGCCGTCATGCTGACGGCGGCCGGATGTGAACGGGCGTTGCTCCGTGGTGCCCCGGATGTGAGCGGGCGTTGCTCCGTGGAACGTCCCTTTTCTGCTCCCGGCGCCACCATGTGGGGCCGGTGGGGCTATTTGACGGATCCTCTCATGACGCCGGAGATGACCCAGCGCTGGGCGAAGATGTAGATCAGGAGCAACGGCGCCATGGCCATGAGGTAGGAGGCGAACGCTGTGGTGTAGTCGGTGTTGAACTGGTTTTGGAAGACGAATTGGACCAGGGGCAGGGTGCGTGTGCTGGGATCGGAGAGGATCACCAGCGGCAGCATGAAGTCATTCCACGCCCACAGGCAGGTCAGGATGCCCACGGTGGCATTCATGGGTGTCAACACCGGGAAGATGACCTTGCGGAAGGTGGTCCAGACGCTGGCACCGTCCATGATGGCGGCCTCTTCCAACTCGGCCGGGATGGACTTGATGAAGGCCGTGTAGACAAAGATGTTGAAGCTCAGCCCGTAGACGGTGTACAGCAGGAACAAGCCCACGGGGTTGTCCAAACCAAGGATGGACATCTGCTTGGTCACCGGCAGCATGATGATGGGGAACGGCACAAACAACGCGGCGATGAAGAAGTAGTACAGCGCCTTGAAGAACGGGCGGTGCATGTTCCTGGCAATGGCGTAAGCCACCAGGGAGTTTGTCAGAATGGTCAAGATGACTGCCCCCACGGTCACGATGCCCGAGATGAGCAGCGCGTTGGGGAAATTGGTCAGCGTCCACGCTTTGGCGAAGTTCTCCAGGTGAATGCTGGTGGGCAGGGCCAATCCGTTGCCGCTGAGCTGGTCTGACGATTTCAGCGCCGTGACAATGGTGAAGTACAGCGGAATCAGCACCGTCAGTGACAGCACCGCCACCAGGAGTGTCAAGGGGATGTTGATGGAGGTGCGACGGCGGACCTTGGCCGGGGTGCCGGCCGTCACCTCTGCCGTGGTTTGCGTGGGCGTGCTCATGAGAAATCAACCTCCTTGCGCGACAGGACGCGCAGCTGCAGTAAGGCCAGGGCCACGATGACCACCAGGTACACCACGGAGTTGGCCATTTGGTAACCAAATTCCCCGCCTTGGAAGCCGCCGCGGTAGATGACCATGGCCACCGATTCGGTGGAGGTGCCGGGACCACCATTGGTCAGGGCCACGATTTGGTCGAAGACTTGAAGCAGGCCCTTGAGGGCAAGCACCATGTTGATGGTGAAGTAGCCCGAGATCAGTGGGAACGTGATGGAGGCGAACTGGCGCCACGGTGAGGCCCCGTCCAGGCTGGCAGCTTCGTAGAGCTCACCGGGAACTGTTTGCAGTCCGGCAAGGTAGATGATGACGCTGAAGGCGATGGACTGCCACGCGGTGACACCCACAATGCCCAGCCAGGCCAGGTCGGGGTTGGTCAGGATGGAGGTGGAGAGCCACTCGATGCCCAATGCCTGGCCAATGAGCGGCAGGTTGTTGGAGAGCAGGTAGTTGAAGACGTAGGCAACAATCAGCACCGAGAGGATGTTGGGGATGAAGAAGATCCCACGGAACGCCGTCTGGTACTTGATCTTGGAGTTGAGCAGGATCGCAATGAACAAGGCGCCCAGGTTGACCACAATGGTGGTGGTGACGGCAAAGAGGATCGTGAAGACATAGGAATCCATGATCCGGTCGTCCTTGAACAGGTTCACGTAGTTGGAGAGTCCCACAAAGTTCCACTCGCCGTAGCCGGCGTAGTTGGTGAAACTATAGAAGATGCCAGTCAGGGTGGGGAGGGTGTGCAGGACCAGGAACAGCACGAGGGCCGGAACCACCATCCAGTAAAACGTCTTGTTGGCCCGGGGCGGGCGCCGGCGTTGCAGCCCGGGTGCGCTGCGGGGCTTCTTTGCCCTGGCCGTTGTGGTGGTCATGATCAATCGCCTTTCTTGGTGGTGGTGCGGGCTGCGACCTTTTCAAATTCATGATCCATGCGGGTCAGGAATGCGGGCTGGTTTTCGTCAAGGACAAATTGCTGCAGGAGCGCCGGCAGTGGGATGCTGGCCGGCACGTGGTGGTCGAAGTAGCCGATGACCCGGCCGTCGTTGAAGAAGCCCTGCATGCCGGCCAGGGCCGGATCGGTGCTGGCCGCGGCATCCGAGACAGGCGTCAGGGATGACTGGGCGGCCGAGTAGTAGTCCAAGACCGGCGCCGACATGAGGTATTCAACGAACTTTTTGGCTTCGGCAGGGTGCTTGGTGTCCTTGCCGATGGCCAGCGACACATCCACGCCGGAGACCAGGGTGTTCTTGGCAGGATCGTTGGTGGTGGGGTACGGGAAGGACTTGACCTTCGCCTCAGGGTTCGACGCGCGGATGGCCGGGATGGCGAAGCTGCCCTGCAGGTACATGGCGGATTCGCCGGCACCAAACGCTGCGTTGCCGTCGTTGTAGCCGGCGCTTTCGGCGCCGGGCTGGGCGTAGCTGAACAGTTTTGCCAGCTTGGCGGCCGCCTCCGTGCCGTCCTTTTCAAAACTGAACTGCCCGGTTGCGGGTGTCCAGCCGGCAGAGCGGACGTCGTCAAAGAAGTCCGCCGGCATGAGGTTGCCTGCAAGGTTCACATAGGAGGGCAGCACAGTCCAGGCATCCTTCAAGGTCATGTAGAACGGGTTGACGCCGTTGGACTTGAAGGTGTCGGCCGCGGCAATGAGGTCATCCCAGGTCTCCGGCACATCGACGCCATACTTGGCGAAAATCTCCGGGTTGTACAGGACGCCGCTGGCATTGTTGGCAAACGGCAAACCGTTGCTCTCACTGCCGTGGCAGGTGCCCAAACCGTCCAAAATATCCTGCACGGAGGGGATCACCCGTTTCGCCGCGGGCAGCTCCGAGAGGTCCGCGAAGACGCAGGACGTGGACAGGTCACCGAAGTTGCCGTTGCCGTTGAGGGTCAGGACATCGGGTGTCTTGCCTTTCACCAGCAGTGTGCGGATGGCAGTGTCCGGGTCGGGAACGTTGTTGATAACCACGTCGATCCCCGGGTATGCGGCCTCAAAGTCGGCCACAATCTTTTCAAACTGGCCTACGGCTTCGGGTTTGTACTGGAAGAAATCGAGCTTGACGCGGCCGTCGTCGGCGGGGCCGCAGCCGCTCAGGCTCAGGGTGAGGGCCAGGACGACGGCGGCACTTGCCGCAGCCTTGCCCGGTCCCTTCCGGAGCGCCTGGCTCAGGCGTTGTGTTGCAAACATGCGAACTCCTTAGATGGCCCGCGCAGGATCGACGTCGACCCTGGTGAGCATGATGAGCACTGATTGTTCGGGGAAGAGGACGGGGGCGGCAATGCCCACAGTCTCCAAGACGCGTCCTGAGAGCACGCAGTCCGCCAAGGGCCATGCCAGCGGGGACTGGCCGTTGCCCACTTCCTCATCCAGGGGATGCGACAGGGCCAGCCGGTAGCGGCCCTGCGGTGACAGGCCGGGAATGGTGACCCGTCCGGAGGGGTAGGTGATGGAGGCTTCGCGCTGGGTGAGGGCAAAGATGGCGCGCTCGCCGTCCTGGGCCACAACACCGCGCAGGTCCAGGGCCGGGTCGGCGAGATCGGCGTGAACGGAGGCACCTGAGTGGAACAGGTCCCGGTTGTCCTTGTGGAAGGCCACCCAGCCGGCCAGTTCGGTGGTTTGTTCGGCACTGATGTGCGCAATGTTCCATTCGATGCCGAAGTGGCCAAAGATGGCCGTACGGGCCATGAACCCGAGGCTGTGCTGGCGGTGCGTGGAGTGCGACTTGGGGCCGCCAATGTGGGCGCCCATGAGCTCGTAGGGGACCAGCATGGAAGTGTTTTCCTGGTTGTCGAGCCTTTCGATGGGATCGATGCAGTCGCTGGTCCAGATCCTGTCCGTAAACTTCAGGATGCCCAGGTCCACGCGGGCGCCGCCGGAGGCGCAGCTTTCAATTTCCAGGCCAGGGTGGCGGGCCTTGAGCTCGGCCAGCAACCGGTACAGGGCCAGAGTGGTTTCACGGACAGCCGCGCGGCCGGTGCGGGGATCGGAAGCATCGAGCAGGTCCCGGTTGTGGTCCCACTTGATGTAGCTGATGGGGTATTCGGTCAGGATGGCGTCAATGCGTGCCATGAGGTAGTCGAAGCACTCGGGATGGGCCAGGTTGAGCACCTGCTGCTGGCGGGCACTGACGGGCCAACGGCCGTCCGTGTGCAGGATCCAGTCCGGATGGTTGCGGGCTAGGTCGCTGTCGGGGTTGACCATTTCTGGTTCAAACCACAGGCCGAACTCCATGCCGAGGCCCACGACATGGTTGATGATGGGCCCTAGGCCGTCGGCCCAAACTGCCGGATCCACAAACCAGTCGCCCAAACCTGCTGTGTCGTCCCGGCGGCCTAGGAACCAGCCGTCGTCGAGCACAAAGCGTTCAACACCAATCGCGGCAGCCTTGTTGGCCAGAACCTGAAGTGTGCTCAGGTCATGATCAAAGTAAACGGCTTCCCAGGTGTTTAAGGTGACAGGCCGGGGGCGTGTGGGGTGCGCCGGGCGTTCGCGCAGATCAGCATGGAAGCGCGCCGAGAGCTCGTCCAAACCGTTGCCCCAGGAACCGAGCGCCCACGGGGTGGAATAGCTTTCGCCGGGTCCCAGCGTCACTTCGCCGGGCAGCAGCAGCTCGGCAGCGGTGAGGAAGTTGTCGCTGGTGATGGTGCGCTCTGCGCTGAGCCTGTGGTTACCGCTCCAGGCCAGGTGCACACCGTGGACCAGGCCGCTGCGGTGGCCAAAGCCGGCAGAGCCGGCCAGCATGAGCAACGTTGAGTCAGCGCCCGGGCGTCCGCGGCGGCTCTCCCTGACGTGTGCACCGACTGTGAGCGGGCGCCGCTGGGCGGTGCGTTCCTTCAAATGCCGGCCGGTGGTGTCCTGGATGGTCGCTGCCGTGGCGGGGAGCGGGAACACCGTGCCCAGCTGGTGTAGCTGGTAGTCGCCGGCACCAACATTTGTCAGGGTGTGCCGCTGGTGCAGGACGCCGTGGGTACTCAGGGCCAGTTCCGAGACCAGCTGAAGCCCGGCCGCAGAATCCTGGGCCGTTATGGTCAAGGCGTGGTCCCTAAGCTCTACCTGGGACGTGGCCAGGGCGCTGGCCCAGGCGGCACCTGAGCGCTGGCCCAGCAAAGCGGGGGAGCCCTGCCAGCCAAAGACTTCCTGGGGCAGGAGCGTCAAGCGGGCCGGAATGTCGATGCCGCCGGAGACGCGTTGGGACGCTGCAGCCGTGGCTGCGGCCGCCAGCTCGGATTCTGTCAGGATGCCGGTGTCCGGCCCCCAATGGATGATGGTGGGGATGCCTGCCGTGCCCAAGTCGACGATGACTGTGGTGCCGCCGCGATGCAGCTGGGTGTAAGAATATTCAAAACTCATGTATTAGTTTTACCGCAAAAGTAATTGGAGTGTCAAGAGTCACGTTATTGCCGTAAAAGTGGCCGTGTCTCACTCAATTAGATGCAAACTGCAATAAACTAGGACCATGAACTCAGTCTTTCCGCTGACAATCCGCCACGCGGAGCAGCCCAAAAACCCCGCGGCGCTCGCCGACTCCGCCCTTGAGTTGGCGCGCCTGGTGCTGGTTCGCGGCCCCATCTCGCGCGGCGACTTGGCCCGGGAATTGAAATTGAGTGTGGCGAGCCTGACCCGTCTCAGCAAGCCGCTGCTGGATGCCGGACTCCTCGTCGAAGGGGCGCTGGTGGCTGATGGCACGGTGGGGCGGCCCGTGAGGCTACTGGATGTGCGCAGCGACTGCGCCCATTTTGTGGGTGTCAAGGTCACCGGAGATCTCCTGCAGGCGGTGTTGACTGACACCCGGGCCACCATCTTGGCCGTTGCCACCCTGCCACTGGCTGATACGTCCCCTGCAGCCGTGGTGGCAGGGATTGCCGAAGTAGTGGAGCGGCTGAGTGTGCAGGAAGCTGTGACGTTGACAGGTGTGGGGGTCTCCCTGGGTGGGCAGGTGCGCCCCGACGGCGTGGTGCACAGGGCACCGTTCCTTGGCTGGAAGGACGTGCCGCTGGCCCAGATGCTGGCGCAGCAGCTGAGTCTGCCAGTGGTGGCCGATAACGATGTGAGTGCACTGGCGGCCGCCGAGCAATGGTTTGGCGCGGGCAAGGAAACCGCTGATTTTGCTGTCATCACCATTGGTGCCGGCGTGGGCTATGGCTTGGTGATTCGTGACCACGTCAGGCGGACCGTGGACACGGGACTGGGCTTGGGCGGGCACTTCCCCCTGGACCCCAACGGCCCCTTGTGCATGGACGGGCATCGGGGATGCTCCACCGCCATGCTGTCCATCCCCAGTGTCTGCGCTCAGATTTCAACGGTGCTGGGCCGAGCCGTCACGTACGACCAGGCACTGGAACTGGCTGCCGGCGGCAACCGCGTGGCCGAGGCTGTCTTTGCCTCTGCCGCCAGGGGCTTGGGCAAATTGATTGCCGCAGCGGTCAACCTCACCATGGTTAACACTGTTGTGCTCGGTGGCGAGGGGATAGCCCTGTTCACGGCTACGGAATCCACTGTCCGGGCGGCACTCGCTGCTGACAGGGACCCGGAAGCCGAGGCAGTCAGCCTGCGCGTGGCCTCCGCAGATTTCACCGAATGGGCCCGCGGCGCGGCGGCCGTGGCCATCCAGGCCCAGGCCTTCATCGTCTAGCCTGGCAACCCTCGCGTTCGCCCTCTGTTTCCGTGGCCACTGAACGTGCCATGGGCTACCATGGCAGAAACGCAAGGAGTCGGCCATCATGCCAAAAATCTACAGCCTAGGAAACTCGGTGCACGCTCTGAGCCCGCGGATTGCCGTGGCGGCCCTTCTGCTCTGCGTTGTGGCAGTAGTTTCCGGGTGCGCACAGCAACAGCCCGGCACAGCCACCGGCACGGCCCCGGTGCCGGCAGCGCCGCCCGCGAGTTCCTCTTCGGCAGTGGCAACTCCGCCAGCTGAGGGAATCGACCTGACCATCACGCTGACCGAATCGCCGGGGGCCACGCCGCGGACATTCCGGCTGGTTGCCAACGGTTCAACCCCGGCCCCGGAATCGACCCTGCCCGACTCCGCTGCGGCCCTGGCCGCCGTGGAACTGCACGGCGAAAAGATGTTCTTCGCCCTGCCGGATCCAAACCGTGTTTGCACCGAGCAGTATGGCGGCCCGCAGGTTGCGGTGGTCACCGGATGGTTCCACGGCAGGGAAGTCAACGCTTCCTTCAGCCGGACCGACGGCTGTGAAATTTCACGCTGGACGGCCCTTGCCCCGTTGTTCGGCGCGTTGGCCGGCGGAACGGGAGCCGTCTAGCAGCGTCCAACCCAAACCACTCACGACGGCGGCCATCCAAACTTGCTGGATGGCCGCCGTCGTGCGGTGAGACTGGGCGCAGCGCTCAGCTGGCCCTGGTCTACAACTTCAAGTCGCGGGGCGCTGGCTCCGTGGGGAATGCCAACTCCTGCTTCTTGCCCTTCTTCGGATTGTCTTTGTCCTTGCCGTTGCCGTTCTCGTTGGGAACCACCGCGGTGCCTCCTGGCGTAACGATCACTGAGACAAACGTTGCCGTGCCCGCACTGCCAAAGGCAACCCGGCCCAGGTAGTTGCCCGGGGCCAGTCCGCTCCAGCTCAGCGTCACGTTGCCGGACTTGCCGTTGGCCAGATTCAGCGGGTTGGGTGCCACCGAGGCGTTGCCGGCGTTGGCACCGAGGATCGCTGCATCAACCGTGGCCTTCACGGCACCCCCGCCAGTGCTGGAGTACAGGTTGGCGAGCACAGTGTAGGTCCCCGGGGCGGGGTTGGTCAGCGACAGTGTTTCGCTGGAGGAAGCCGTCCGGACGTCGCTGTACTGGCCCTGCGGGTTGAAAACGATCATGTCGTAGTCGGCGCCCGGATCTGCGGAGATGACCTGGAACTTGGCCAGTTCAGTTCCCGCCGGAACAACTACCTCCTTGAGGAAGTTGGAGGCGTTGGTGGCGACTGCGAGCGGGCCAGGCACCAGCGCAATGGCGCTGGAATCCGCCTTGGAAAGACCGTTGAGGGTCAATGCGACGGGCGCATTGGACCCTGAAACCACTGGAATTTTGCCGCTACCGGTGCCCTTGTTGGTACTGAAGCTGATCTCCGGCGCCACCAAGGCTGCCAGCGGGCGCACGGCCACCGGTGAGGTCACTGCGGCGCCTGCGCCCTGCCAGCTCAGGCTGCCCATGGCGAACGCGCCCAGGGTTGCGCCGGCGTTTTCAAAGGTG
Organism: Arthrobacter glacialis; assembly: GCF_002909415.1. Classification (NCBI taxonomy): domain Bacteria; kingdom Bacillati; phylum Actinomycetota; class Actinomycetes; order Micrococcales; family Micrococcaceae; genus Arthrobacter; species Arthrobacter glacialis. The sequence continues at coordinate 59,142 of NZ_PPXB01000013.1, forward strand.
ACCTTGAACGTACGCTGCTCGCCAGCCTGTGAGAAGTTCAGCACCGAGGGGGTGACCTTGACGTTGATCCCGGGGACGTTGGCCGTGGCCCGGTACATGCCGGGAGTCAATGCCGTGACCGTGCGGGTGACGGTGACCTTTCCGGCCAGGCTGCCAACGGCGAAGGACGCCACGTTCATGTCACGCGGTGCGGTGCTGCCCAGCCCCGGCATGCCCAGATCCATTCCCGTGCCCTGAATGAACTTCAGGTATTCGGTGTCGCCGGCGTCGTACACCAGCCCGGGTGTCAGGGCCTTGACGACGGATGTCTGGCCAGCGCCTGTGGCAAAGAGGTCGCTGTTCTTGCTGCCGTCCTCGTTCACCACATTGGTGGCCGTCGTCATCATGGCCGACTTCACGGTGGCTGGTGACCAGGTGGGATTCTTGGCCATGACAAGTGCGCCAAATCCGGCAACATGCGGTGCGGCCATGGATGTTCCGGACATCATGCCAAACTGGTCACCGCCGGTGGCGATGGGTGAAACGCCGGCCAGCACGGCAACGCCGGGGGCGGCGACGTCGGGCTTGAGTAGATCTGAATTTGTGGCGCCCAGCGGCCCGCGCGAGGAGAATCCGGCCACCTGTGGCTGAGGGGCAACCGGCAATCCGGTGGTGTCGGTGTCAACGAGGGAAACCAGGACCTCCGGGTTGGCGGCGACCTTGTCCTTGATGAGCTGCGTTGCCGGCGGGTTCACATGGACTGTGGGCACTGCGTGCAGGTCCACGTCCTCCGAGGATGCGCTGACGTTGGTGAGGATCATGCCCACCCCGCCGGCGCGCTTCACTTCGGCGCTCTTGGCTGTGCGGTCGATGACGCCGCGATCACAAACCACAATCTTGCCTGCCACTTTGGTGGCACCCAAGGTGTTGGGGCCGCACAGTGCGGGGTTGGCGGCACCGGCCGCTGCAGCCGTGGTCGCCAGGATCACGTGGCTTGCTGGAACCTTCTGGTCCATCATGCTGGCGCCGCGGAACTTGGTGCCATCGGAGAACTCCGCCGTACCCTGGAGCTCGGAGGAGAAGGACGTGGCAGCCACCGTGGTCAGCCACGGCGCGCCGTGGTTGACGGTGCCTGCCGTGGGGCCGGAGTTGCCGGCCGATGCCGCCACGAAGATTCCGGCCGAGGTGGCCGAGAGGAACGCGAGGGAAACGGGATCCGTGGTGGAGGAGGTGCTGCCCGAGATGGAGTAGTTCAGTACGTCCACGCCGTCCAAGATGGCCTGGTTGATGGCCGCGACGGCGGCGGAGGAGTAACAGCCGCCTGTGTCCGGATCGGTGTCCTCCCAGCAAATCTTGTACACGGAGAGCTTGGCGGCAGGGGCCACACCGCTGGTGATGCCCATGCTGCGGTCACCAATTTTTGCCGCCACATTGGCATTTCCGGCGGCGGTGCTACCGGTGTGGGTGCCATGGCTGGAAACGTCCACGGGGGACAGGACCTCGTTGGGGGCGCGGTCTCCGGCCGGCACGGAATTCAGGAAGTCATCGGCAAAGTAGTGGGCGCTGAGCACCTTGGAGTTGCAGGCGGTGCCATCAAAATCGGCTCCCGTGTCCACACCCTTCTGGCATTCGCCGGAGAAGGTGTCGCCGTTGGCCTTGAGCATGGCGATCTTGCCGTCGTCGGTGCGGTACGGGACACCAACCTCTGGGTTGCCCGCCAGCGGCAGGACCTCCTCGCCCGCGAAGAACGGGCTCGACGGCGTGTAGCCGGTGTCGATGATGCCGACCACAACGCCCTTGCCAGCCTTGTCCTGCCCGCCGAAGTTTGTGTTCCAGCTGCCCTTATTGCCGCTGAGGCCAAGGAAATCAGTGCTGGAATAGTCCGGGGCGTTCTCGGTGTCGGGGGCAACGATCAGGACACTGGGGTCCTTGGCCAGGGCCAAGGCTTGGTCCGCCGAAAGGTCTGCGGAGAAGCCGTTGAGCGCGGCCGTGAACGTCCGTTTGACCTTGACGTTTTCGCTTTTGGCAACGGCGGCCTGCTTGTCCTCCAGATGGGCCCTGTACTTCTTGACCTCGGATCGTGTGGCGTCGAGCTTTTGCCCGGCCGCCGGCTTGGTGGCGGCAAGGCCCGCCGTGCCGCCGTCGTACATGGCGATGGGCTGCTCGGCGAGGACCACAATGTAGCGTCCGCCCGGGTAGCTCAGCGGCGCAACGTCCGTTTGGGAGATGCCGGGCAAGGCAGGTTGGCTCGGGTTGGCCGACGCCGGCAATGCCCCCACTGTGGCCAGGAGCAGCGGAACAGCCGCGCAAAGCGCCACGGCCTTTCGCAGTCCTGGGCTTCGAAAGAGAGTTCTTCCCGTTCGTTTCATGGTGCTGTGACCTTTCAACAGGATCTCCGACAGGCGTCTTGCCTGTCGGGTGCAACATGGCAGTCCGGCAGGCATCCCGAATGATGAAAGGGTGCTGTGAGCCGTCGCAGCCAACCAGAACAGGCTACCGACCAGTAGGGTTCATGTGAGCGGGAACACAGCGAAAAAGCTGTGGACTGGTCAAAGAGGCAGGGGGATGCGGGCGGGGCACTGGCCCAAAGTACGACGCCGGGAGTCCGCCATGGCCGCAAGGCCCAGCTGTAGTTTTAAACGTGGATTTCGCCCGTCAGAGGCACACAGCTAGCAGCCCGGCGGGGCTTCGTACTGGTATTTCAAGGCAAGGTCGTAGCTGAGGATGGTCTGGGCAGCTGTTTTTTCCCAGCCAAAGGACTCGGCAAAAACCGAGGCTGCCCGGCCCATGTCCGCCCGGGTTTCGCCAAAGTCGTGCAGTGATGCAATGGCGTTGGCCCACAAAACCGGTGAGCGGCCTTCCACCAGAAGGCCTGTGCGGCCATCGCTGACAGCCCGCGGCAAGCCACCAACATTGGTGGCAATGACCGGAGTGCCACAGGCCTGCGCCTCCAGCGCAACCAGGCCAAAGGACTCGCTGGAGGACGGTACCGCCACCACGTCGGCGCTTCTATACCAATCGGCCAGTTCCGCTGGACCAACGGGCGGGTGGATGGAGGCAACACTTGTGAGTCCGGCGTCGTCAATGAGACGGGCAAGGTCATACTTGTCGTTGCCGCTGCGGGCACCCAGGAACGTCATCGCCAAGTCAATGTCGGGGCGTTCCTCGCGCAGCAACGCGGCAGCCTTGACCAGCACGTGCGGGCCTTTGAGGCGTTGCAGGCGGCCGGCAAACACCACGTGGAAACGCCCGGGGGCTATGCCCAGATTTTGACGTGACCTGTCCCGGAACGCCGGCTTGAAGACTTTCAGGTCAACACCGGGGGAGACCACGTCGATGCGCTGCTCGCAGCCGTCGTAGTGGCGCTCCAGCTCGGCCGCCTCAGCCGTGGTGTTGGCAATCAGGCGCGTTGCTGCGGCCACAATGTGCTGCTCACCGTCCACCCTGACGCCGGGTTCGGCCGTTTGGCCTTGCGGTAGGTGGTGGTTCTTGACCCGCGCCATGGTGTGCATGGTGTGTGCCAGCGGCAGGTCCAGGCGTTTGGCCACCAAAATGCCGGCCATCCCGGAGACCCAGTAGTGGGAATGGATCACCTTGACCGGAACGCCGGTGAGGGATTCCACCTGGGCGGAAACGGCGTCGGCCATTTCATTGATGAGCTCCGGCAGGGCCTCCTTGGAGACCTTGGAGAAAGGGCCAGCAGTGATGTGGTGGACGGTGACGGCAGGGGCCAGCTGAACAGAATCCGGCTGGGACGCTGCCGTGCGGCGGGTGTAAATGTCCACGGCCACGCCCGCGGCAGCCAGTTCAAGGGCCAGATGGCGGACATAGACGTTCATGCCGCCGGCGTCACCGCCGCCTGGCTGCTCCAGCGGAGACGTGTGCAAGGAGAGCATGGCGACGCGGCGAATCTGATGCATGGCTTCCCTCCTAACGGTACTTGAGGCAGGCTCCGGCGGTGGGGCGCGGGGCGGGCAGGGGCAACGGCAATAAACGTGTCACTTCATATCTTGTCACTGCCGATGACCACCACCTAGCCCATGGCCAGGGGGAATCTTGCCGGGAAAACATCACGCCACCACGAGTGAGACGCACCACCGTGGGGCGGGCTCCCGCAAAAAGGCCTAAAATGGGCTGGTGACCTCCTTCGTTGCGTCGGTTCAAGAGCCTACACCGGGCCTTGAACGGCAAGCCATCATTGACCTGTCCGCCATCGCCAACAACATCCGACACCTGCGTTCCCTGGTGGAACCTGCCACATTCATGGCAGTGGTCAAGGCCGACGCCTATGGCCACGGCATGGTTCCGGTGGCCCGGGCTGCCGTGGCCGCGGGTGCGAATTGGCTGGGTGCCGCGCACATCAGCGAGGCCCTGGCGTTGCGGGCAGCTGGCCTGGAGGTGCCTGTCCTGGCCTGGCTGCACACCCCCGCCAGCGATTTCACGGCGGCTGTTGCCCATGACATTGACCTGGGCTGCTCCGGCTGGGAGCTGGAGCATATTGTTGCCGCGGCCCGGTCCCTGCAGCGTCCGGCACGCATCCACCTGAAAATCGATACAGGCCTGGGCCGCAACGGCTGCACACCCGCCGAATGGCCTGCCCTGGTTGCTGCAGCCCTTAGCTACCAGGCCGAAGGGCTGCTGCGCGTGGCGGGAGTCTTCAGCCACCTGGCCGTGGCCGATGAACCCCACCGGCCCGAGACGGACGAGCAGTTGGCTCGCTTCCGCGAAGCCGTGGCAGTTGCCGAAAATGCTGGCGCGGACCTGGAAGTGCGCCATATTGCCAACACGCCGGCCACCCTGACGCGCCCGGATTCGCACTTTGACATGGTGCGGGTGGGCCTTGGCATTTACGGACTGTCGCCGTTTGAAGGCACCACCTCCGCACACTTGGGGTTGGTGCCGGCCATGACGCTGCAAACACAAATTGCGCACTGCAAGGATGTGCCAGCCGGCCAGGGTGTCTCCTACGGGCTCAACTACGCCACCACTGCCGAGACCACCTTGGGATTGGTTCCCTTGGGCTATGCCGATGGCATCCCGCGCATTGCCACCGGCGGGCCCGTGCGCGTCAACGGCACCACCTACCCCGTGGTGGGCCGGATCGCCATGGACCAGATGGTCATCGACTTAGGTCCTCAAGCGCGCGAGGGCTTTGCCCAAGAGCCGGTGCCGGGTTCGGCGTTGGGCTCCACCGCCGTCTTGTTTGGCAACGGGGCCGACGGCGGACCCCTGGTGGAGGAGTGGGCGGCGGCCGCCGGGACCATCAACTATGAAGTGGTGACACGCATCAGCCAGCGGGTTCCGCGCAGCTACATTGGCGGTGCCTGATGGTGTGGGAATTTGCCACCAGCACTGCCGAGCAGACCCAGGAGCTGGCACACCGGCTGGCAGGGCTGCTCAAGGCCGGCGATTTGATCATCCTCAGCGGAGAACTGGGAGCGGGCAAGACCACCTTCACGCAAGGACTGGGCAGCAGTTTGGGGGTTCGGCCGGGCATCATTTCCCCCACCTTTGTGCTGGTGCGAATTCACCCGAACCTCCCCGACGGGCCCAACCCGGGCGGGCCGGACCTGGTCCACGTCGATGCGTACAGGCTTTCCTCGCCGGGCGAAATTGATGACATTGACTTGGAAAACACCATGGACTCCTCGGTGACAGTGGTGGAGTGGGGCGTGGACAGGGTGGAGCACTTGGCAGCGAGCCGCCTGGACATCGAGTTGGTGCGTGCCGTTGGCGGGGCTCCTGCTCCCACGGCTGCCCCGGACCTCGATGCTGACACCTTTGATTTTGCCGACGAGGATGACGACGAACCCCGCCTTTTGCGTGTCCAAGCCATTGGTCCGCGCTGGGAAGGCACCGATTTTTCCGTGCTCGGCCAGCAGCTTTCAACAGAATAGACAGTAGATATTGTGCGAATCTTGACCATTGACACCTCAGCTGTGGCCAGTGCGGCAGTGCTGGACTTCGACCCCCAAGACCTGGCCCGGACGGCGCGGGTGGTGGCGAATTTTGCCACCAAAGACACCCGCAGCCACGCCGAGGTGCTGGCCCCCGGGGTGAAGTCGCTGTTCACCGACCCCGTCACCGAAGGCCCCGCGCTGGATGCCATCATTGTGGGCACAGGCCCTGGCCCGTTCACGGGCCTGCGTTCCGGGATCACGGTTGCTCGCACACTGGCCTTCACCTGGGGTGTGAAGCTGTACGGAATGATGAGCCTTGACGCCTTGGCCCAACAAGTTTTTGACACTCCACGTTATGTTGACGGACGGGCAGTTGCGCCACTGGCCACGGCCGACTTTGTGGTCGCCACGGACGCGCGCCGCCAGGAGGTGTACTGGGCCAAATACAGTGCCAGTGCTGCCCTGATCGACGGCCCGCACGTGGGCCCGGCAGCAGACATTTTGCCTGTGCAAGTGTTTGGTGCCGGCGCCGGCATCTACGCCCAGCAACTCGCAGCCGGCGGCTGTGTTGTGGAGGCAAGCTTTTCCCAGGAACAGCCCACTGCCCTGGAGCTGGGCCGGGCCGCCATGCGCAAGATTGCCGCCGCAGGATCCCTGGAAGGCGCAGGATTCTTGGATTCCACACCGCTGTACATGCGCGAATCCGACGCCAAGGTTCCCGGCCCCCGAAAGAGGGCACTGTGACCGCGGCCGCGGCAGGTGCCCAGCGGCCGGGATCGGCTGTGCAGGGTCCTGCCGTGTTGCGCCTCATGGAACCGGGCGACATTGACGTCATCACGGCCCTGGACGCCCAACTTTTTGGGGTGGACTGCTGGCCGCGGTACATGTTTGAGGATGAGCTGGCCCAGCCCGACACCCGGCGGTACATTATCGCGGAGGTTCCAGACGACGTCGGACATCTGCACTTGGCAGGCTATGCCGGCCTGATGTGTGTGGAGCCGGTGGGGGACATCCAGACCATTGGTGTCCTGCCGGAGTTTGAGGGGCGCGGTATTGCCCGAGCCATGATGGCCGATCTCATTGCGGAGGCTGTCCGGCGCGGCGCCAAGGAGATCATGCTCGAGGTCAGCACCGCCAACCCGCGCGCCCAAGATCTGTACAAGCGCTACGGTTTTGAGCACATTCACACGCGGCGCAAGTACTACAGGGACGGCTCGGACGGGCTGATCATGCGCCTGTCACTGCCCACACCCACTGATGCGAAGGACCCCTCATGAACCAGAGCAACCCGTTGATTTTGGGCATTGAATCCTCCTGTGATGAAACGGGTGTGGGATTGGTGCGAGGCACAACGCTGCTGACAAACACCGTTTCCTCGTCCATGGAGGAGCACGTCCGTTTTGGCGGCGTGATCCCGGAGATTGCCTCCCGGGCACACCTGGACGCCTTTGTCCCCACCTTGCAGCAGGCGCTTTCCGATGCCGGAGTCACCCTGGCGGATGTGGACGCCATTGCCGTCACCAGCGGCCCTGGCCTGGCCGGCGCCCTCATGGTGGGTGTCAGCGCAGCCAAGGCGTTGGCACTGGCCACCGGCAAACCGCTGTACGCCATCAACCACCTGGTGGCGCACGTGGGGGTGGGGCTGCTGGATGAGTCCATTGCTGCCATCTATCAGGGCGGGCAGCTGCCAGAAAAACTTGGTGCACTGCTGGTCTCCGGTGGGCACACGGAGATTCTGCGCGTGCGCAGCCTTGCCTCCGATGTGGAGTTGCTCGGTGCCACCATTGATGACGCCGCCGGGGAGGCCTTTGACAAGGTGGCCCGCCTGCTGGGACTGAACTACCCGGGCGGGCCCGCGATTGATCGGCTGGCCCGTGAAGGCAATGCCAAGGCCATTCGGTTCCCGCGCGGGCTCACCATGCCCAAATACATGGGCACCGCCGAAGCGCCCGGCCCGCACCGCTACGACTTCTCTTTCTCCGGCCTGAAAACGGCCGTGGCCCGCTGCGTTGAGGGATACGAGGCACGTGGCGAGGCCGTCCCGGTGGCCGACGTGGCGGCGTCGTTCCAGGAAGCCGTGTTGGATGTCATCACGGCCAAAGCTGTGCTGGCTTGCAAAGAGCAGGGCATCACCACCTTGCTGCTGGGCGGCGGCGTGGCTGCAAACTCCCGGTTGCGGGAGCTGGCGCAGCAGCGCTGCCTGGCGGCCGGCATCACGCTGTTGGTGCCCAAGCTGTCGTTGTGCACCGACAACGGAGCCATGGTGGCTGCGCTGGGCGCGCAGCTGGTCATGAACGGCGTGGCCCCGAGCGATCTGGCATTTGCCCCGGACTCCTCCATGCCAGTGACCAGCATCAGCCTGTAAGAGGAACTGGCCCGCATAAAACGCTCGCTCTCTTCCGGGGCTGTTTTCGCCGACGCCCGCTCACTCGGTGAACGAGCGTCGGCGAAAAACCACCCGTAAGTGAGCGGGCGTTACGGGTTAAACCCCCGTAAGTGAGCGGGCGTTGGAGTTAGGCGGCGGAGATGCGCAGGACCAGGGTCCGGGCTTCCGGGCGCAGGGCAAATTCCGGCCAGACGTCCGGGCCGCAGGCCCGGGATCCGAGGCCGTGCTGCGCCGCATCCACGTACAGGTAGCTGTGGCTTGGTGCCGGCAGCTCATGCCGGTGTCCGGCCTTAGTGATCTCCTGGGCGGTGTGCCGTGCCAGCGTGAACCCGGGCCGGCGTCCGGCAGCATCGGGCTCGGCATCAATCCGCAACCACGGAGCACCGTCCCGGGCCAACTCCAACCAGCGCGCATCGCTGTGGTGCCCGGTTTCCTGCGGCCGGGCGTACGGGACGTTCAGCTCATCGATCGAACCGGTATGCCGCCCCACCCTGGCCGCGTGCATGCTGTCCGGGTAGGACTCACGCGGGCCCGCACCGAACCAGGCCGCACCGTCCACGTCCGTGGGCAGATCAAGGCGCACCCCGATACGGGGCCACACCAGGTCCCATCCCGAACTAGGCGTGATGTCAATGCGCAGCCACAGCTCCTCACCGGCCAGTTGCCACGTTTCCTCCACGGCCACGGTGTGGGCGCTGTTGGCGGCCGCATAGCGGGTCCGCACGCGCATGCCGTCGGGCAGCGCTGCCATCTCCTCCACGCGCCGGGTCAGCCGGTCCAGCCCGGCCTGCTTCCACACGGCCTCGGACGACGGCGCAGGCACGCCCTTGCCGTTGTTGAGCCACGGATCGTCCGGACCGTAGGCACCAAACCCGGCGCCCCTGTCATTGTCGGTGGGTGCCCGCCACAGCTCGAGCCGGGGACCGGACACAGGCAGGCCTGCCAGCGAGACCAGGGTTCCGGCGTCGAACGTGGCCGGGCCCAGGGTGGCGGGAGGCTCACCGCGGCCGGGCGCAGCCGGGCGGGGCATCCGTGCCGGCACGCGCGGGGCCGAAAGATCCAGCTGCACTGACGAAAGGGGATGCCCGGCGGGGGCCCAACCGGTGGCGTCGCGCAACACGGCCTCCACGCTGAGCCACGTTTCCCCGTGAGGTGCCACAGGGCTGGCAGGCAGCGCCACGAGGGCGGATTCGCCTGCCCGCAGCGGACCGTCGCCGCCGTCCGCGGCCACCTCGCCCGAGGCTGCCACGATGCCGTCGTGCTCCACCCGCCAGCGCAGCACGACGTCGGACGCATCCGCCGAGTGCCTCAGGTTGGCCACCGCGAGGGCGGGGCTGCCGTCAGCGGAGAGCTCCAGGCTGAGCCGGAGCGGGGAGACGATCTGCTTGAACTCGTACAGGCCCGGCGTGGGGGTGGAATCGGAGAGGACCATGCCGTCCATGACGAAATTGGCATCGTGGACCACCTCGCCAAAATCCCCGCCGTAGGCAAAGAACTCGGTGCCGTCCGCGGTGCGCGTGCGGATGCCGTGGTCGCGCCACTCCCACACAAACCCGCCGTGCAGGCGCGGGTACTTGTCCACCAGGCCCTCGTACTGGTCCATGGCGCCCGGGCCGTTGCCCATGGCATGGACGTACTCGCACAAGATGAACGGCTTGGTGCGCTGGCGGGCGGATTCGGCAGCGTCGCAGCCCAGGAGCAGCGCGTGGGAATCGTCCCGGCCAATGGAGTCCGTCTCCGGGATGGATGAGTACATGCGGGAATACACATCCGTGTAGGCGCCGGTGTAGTCGCCTTCATAGTGGACGGGGCGGGAGGCGTCCCGGGCGTGGGTCCAGGCGGCCATGGCCGCCAGGTTGGCGCCGGTTCCGGATTCGTTGCCCAGGGACCACATGACGATGGAAGGGTGGTTCTTGTCCCGTTCCACCGTGCGCTCCATCCGGTCAACGAAGGCGTCACGCCACGCGGGGTCGTCGCTGGGGTTCCCCACCCAGTTCCGGGCATGGAAGCCATGGGTTTCCAGGTCACATTCCAGAATGACCCAGAAGCCCATCTCATCCGCCAGGTCCAGCAGGCGCGGATGGGGCGGGTAGTGGCTGGTGCGGATGGCGTTGACGTTGAAGCGCTTCATCAGGGCCAGATCCTCGCGGGCCCCGGCCTCGTCAAAGACACGGCCGCGATCCGGGTGGGTCTCGTGGCGGTTGACGCCGTGAAACACCACGCGGCGCCCGTTCACCAGGAACTGGTCGCCAACAATTTGCACCGTTCGGAAGCCCAAACGCAACGCAATGCTCTCCGCCGCGTTGGACACCGTTGCGTCGTACAGCCGGGGGACCTCCGCGGACCAGGGCGCTACATTGTTGAGCTCAAGTGGCACAATCTCCGCGGCAGAGCCCCAGGTGACGTTGATGCCCAGCTCCGGCACGGTCAAGGTGACCGGGAAGGCGTCTGCGTCCGCAGTGATTTCCGGGTCCAAGGTTCCCGTGCCCGCACCGTTTCCGGCGGACCAGCCGGTGCGCAGCCACACATCGGTGATTCCGCCCGCCGGGCGGGCCTGCAAGGTCACGTCACGGAAAATGCCCGGCAGCCACCACTGGTCCTGATCTTCCAGGTAGCTGGCGGCGGACCATTGGTGCACGCGCACAACCACAATGTTGGCTCCGGGGCGCAGCGCCTCGGTGACATCGAATTCCTGGGCGAGCCGGCTGCCCGAGCCCACGCCGATTTCCTGTCCGTTGACCCACACCTTGTACCGGGACTCGACGCCGTCAAAGCGCAGGGTGAGCGCCGCCGTCGTACTTTCAAACCATGCTGCGGGGACGTCAAGGCTGCGGCGGTAGTCACCTGTGGGGTTTGCGTCGGGGACGTGGGGTGGATCGATCGGGAACGGGTACTGGACGTTGGTGTAGCTGGGCAGGCCGTACCTGCCGTCCTGCCCCAGCACCCAGTGGGAGGGGACGGGCAGGGTGTCCCAGGCAGAGTCGTCATAGGACTCGGCGGCCATGCCTTCCACCGTCTCCCCGGTGGGAAGGACGCATCCGGCACCCGGGGTGCCGGGCGCGGCGGGGAGCAGGCGAAAGCGCCAGTCTCCGTTGAGGGACAGGAACGGTGCATCGCTGTGCAACCAGGAACGGGCCGGCACCCTCCGGCCGGAGCCGGGGCCCTGGTCGGTGAGGTGGGAAACGCCGGCGGTGGCCGTATTTGCGGGAGACATTATTTAACTGATCCTTCTGTGAGGCCGCCACGCCAGAAGCGCTGCAGGATTACCATGGCGATGCCCAGCGGGATGATGGAGAGCAAAACCCCGCCGGTAGTGAGTTCGTAAAATTCGGGCAACCTGTCCACCTGGCTGAGCCAGTTGTTCAGGCCCAAGGTGATGGGGTACAGCTCCACGTCCGAGAGCATGACAAGTGGCAGGAAGTAGTTGTTCCAAATGCCCACCAGCTGGAACAGGAACACGGTGACCAGTGCAGGAGTCAGCAACTTCAGGCCGATGGTGTGGAAAATGCGCAATTCCCCGGCACCGTCAATCCGGGCGGCCTCAATAAGTGCACTGTCCACTGTGCTTTGTGCATAGATCCGGCACAGGAAAATGCCAAACGGTGAGACGAGCGAGGGGATCAGCACCGACGCGTAGGTGTTGGCGATGCCCAATTGGCTGAAGAGCAGGAACAACGGAAGTGCGGTGGCGGTGCCCGGGACCAACACCCCGGCAAGGATGGTGCCGAAGACCAGGTTCCGGCCGCGGAACTCGTACTTCGCCAGCGCGTAGCCGCCTGCCGCGGCAAAGTACGTGGCAAGCAGTGCGCCTACCCCGGCATAGATGACCGAGTTGGCGAACCAGCGGACAAAAATCCCGCCATCGTAAGTGAGGACCTGGGAGATGTTGTGCCAAAGGGAGAAAGTGGGCGCAAACCAAAAACCGTTGGTGGAGAACAAGTCGGCGGTTGATTTTGTGGACGCAACCAGGACCCAATACACCGGGGCAAGGAAGTACAGGGCCACCACCAGGAGCAGGCCGGTGACGATGATGGTGGATGAACGTGCCCGCCGTTGGGGTTTGTTCGGGGACTGCTTTCCTGCCGCCGGCGGTGCCGGCCTCGACTCCTTGAGAGTTGTCATGATGATTTCCTGTTCGAGAATTTGAGGAAGGCAAAGGAAAGGATGAGGGCCACCGCGGCAATGAGGACGGCCTGGGCGGCGGCAACGTTGTAGTCGTTGTACGCGAACGCAGTGCTGTAGGCACTCAGGTTGGGCGTGTACTGGCTGTCAATGGACGGTGCAACAGTTTTGAGCACCTGGGCCTCGGCGAAGAGCTGGAGTGTGCCAATGATGGAAAAGACTGTGGTCAGCACCAGGGCAGGCTTGATGAGGGGCAGCTGAATGCTGCGGGCGATCCTCCATGTGGTGGCCCCGTCCACCCTGGCCGCTTCATAAAGCTCCACAGGAATGGTTTTGAGCTGCGCCACGATAATGAGCATGTTGTATCCGGCGTAGCTCCACAGCACAATGTTTGCGATGGACCACAGCACGGTGTTTGGGCCCAGAAAATCCGGTTCCAGTCCGAACATCCCGGCGATGTCGATCAGGGGGCTCAATCCCGGCACATACAGGAATGACCAGAGGATAGTGGCGATCACACCTGGCACTCCGTAGGGCAGGAAGTAGGCTGCGCGGAAGAACCCCGGCCAACGGGCCGAGGTCGATTCCAGCATCAACGCCAACACGGTGCACAGGATAATCATGACCGGGACCTGGACAATGCCAAAGAGGAACATTCTGCCGATGGAGGCGACGAAGTTGCCGTCGGACAGTGCTTGGGCGTAGTTGCTGAACCACGCGAACTCACTCGTTACGCCTGCCTCGCCAAAAAGGCCCTTGCGTGTGACCTTGGTGAAGCTGGAGGCAATGGCTACAAGGATGGGCAGGATGAAGGTCAGCAGGAACAGGGCCAGGAACGGTGCCAGCAGAATCCAGGGAGCGCGGGACTGGGCCTTGGGCCGGCGGGGGACCCGGTTGCCGGTGTTGCCTTGCGGCGTGGTCCCGCGTTGTTGCTGGTCGGATGGATGTGTGGTTGTCATGATGCTTCCCTTCGAATGCTCAGGCCCTTGTTCTTGAAAACAGTCATGATCTGCTTTTCCGCGATCGACATGGTTTCCACCAGTGAGGTGCCCGTGGCTTTTTTGCGGAAGCCGTCGCTGAGGATGTTCAGCGACTGAGTGGTTACCGGCCACCACGACCAATCCGGGTTTTGTTGCAGCGTGGCTGGTTCGAAGACTTCCTGGTTGTAGTTCTGGCCGCTGAAGAACGGTGAAGGCTTTTGCCGTGTGGTGCCGATGAAACCGGGGGCCGGTGACCATCCGATGCCGCTGTTGTTGATCATGGCGTCAGTGCCCTCCTTGGAGGTGGTCATCCAGACGGCGAAGTCAAGTGCCTCCTTGGGGTGCTTGCTGTTGGCAAGGACCGCTGCGGTTGAACCGCCCAGGTAGCTGGACCCGAAACCTGAGCCGCCGTCCCACACAGGCATGGGTGCCACCCGCCATTTCCCTTCGCCTCCACTCACTCCTGCAATGAGGGCGTCCGCCCAGCTGCCGGAGGTCACGGAGGCCAGCCCGCCCTTGGCGGCAGCGGCAAACCAGCCCGGGGAAAAGGCGCCGTATGCGGTCTGGACGAGGTCCTTGTCAATCGCGGAATCGAAGAATTCGGCGGCCTGCATGGTGGCCGGGTCTGTCATGTTGATGACCCAGCCGTCCTCTTCTGCACGGAACCATTGGGCCCCGGCCTGGGTTGCAAATGCCGCAAAAACTGACGCGTCGCCGAGAGGGAAGCAATCCATGTAGGCGTCGGTTTTGCGCAGTTCCCCGGCTACCTCGCCCCATTCATTCCAGGTGGCAGGCGGAGTTGCACCGACCTTCTCCAGCACGGCGGGTTGGTAGAACATGCCCATGGGGCCCGAGTCCTGAGGAATGCCGTAGACGCCTCCCGTGTAGCTGACCTGGCTCCACAGGGTGGGATCGTAGAGGTGCGCGGTTTCCTGGGCCCCATAGCGGGTGAGGTCAACCAAGCCGTTGACCAGCATGAACTCAGGGATGGACCGCATTTCAACCTGGGCCAGGTCCGGCCCGCCCTGCGTTGCGAGGGCGGAGAATATCTTTTGGTATCCGCCCGAGTTGCCTCCGGGTATCCAAACAGTTTCAACCTGAACGTTGGGGTGGGACTCGTTCCAGATGTCCGCAACCTTTTGCAGGTCCTTCAACCAGGACCAGTACTTCAGGGTGATCTTTTCCCCTGAAGCAACCGGGGCAATGACGGGCCCGCCGTTGACGGAAGCCGTGCCCGGGGTGGCGCATCCTGCCAGCATTCCCAGGGCCGCCGTGCCGAGGCCGGCACCGAGCAATTGTCGTCGCGTGAATTGTGTCATGTGCCTGCACTTCGTCGTAGAGGTCGGGACGCGAGGTGTCCGCGGGACACCGGCATCACCCGGCGGACCGAGTACGAAGGACGCTAACACAAAGTTCGAGTGGTTACTCGAAATTAAAATTATGTGACGCAGGACTCATGTAAGCTCGCTATGCATGACCACCAATGAGACCGGGACCAGGGCGCCGCGGGGACCCTATGCCAAGTCCAAGCAGCGCCGGGAGAGCATAGTCATGGCCGCCCATGAGGTGTTTGCGGCCCACGGCTACCGCGGCGGTTCATTGCAGGGTGTGGCGGACAAGGTGGGGATGAGCCAGACAAGCCTGCTGCACTATTTCCCGTCCAAGGGCGACCTGCTGCTGGCCGTCTTGAATTGGCGTGACACCGTCACGGGCGACGGCGGGGCCCGTGACCCCCGGGAATCCCTGGTTGACGCCGTGGTCCGGCAGGCCCGCTTCAATGAAACGGTTCCCGGCGTCATTGAGCTCTACACCGTGCTGTGCGCCGAATCCGTCACGGACAACCACCCCGGCCGCGACTACTTCACGCAGCGGTATGAAGGCTTGCGCCGCAGCTACCTGCAGCAATTTTCCGCGCTCGCCGATGCTGGCCGGCTGCGCCCGGGCGTGGATCCCGAGCGGGCCGCTGCCAGCCTGATCGCGTTGTGGGACGGCATTCAGACGCAGTGGCTCATGGCGCCCGAACGCATCGACATGGCCGGGGCCCTGCGTGACTACCTGGACATGGTGATCCTGCCGGAATAGCACCGCTGGCGGGCCGCTGGTGTTGAGGGGGCCGTTGATGGGAACCGGCGGTCCGGGAAGTGGGGACTAGTTGGTGGCCATCTCTGCAACCAGGGAACGCACGACGGCGCGCAGGTCACCTTCTGTGGCGGCCGCAACGGAGCGCTGGCGTTGGTAGCTGGCCCCCTTGTTGAGGATTGCCTCAACGCTGGCCAACTCATCCGCGCAACCCAAACGGGCGGCAACAGGCTCAAGTTTGTTCAGCAGTTCCATGGTGTGCTCGGTGACGAGCTGTTCCTTGCCGGCGGCATCCAAAATAATGATGGCGTCCATGCCATAGCGCGCCGCGCGCCACTTGTTTTCCTGGATGTGCCACGGGGGCATGGTGGGGATGGAACCGCCGTCGTCCAGGGTATTTGAAAAGCTCTCCACCAAGCACTGGGTCAGGGCAGCAATAGCCCCAATTTCCTCGAGTGTGGACATGCCGTCGCAGATGCGCATTTCAATGGTGCCAAGACCCGCCACCGGGCGGATGTCCCAACGGATTTCATTCGTGGCGTCGATGACACCCGTAGTGAACATGTCCTGCACATAGGACTCGTACCCCGCCCAGTCCGGGAACTGGAACGGCAGGCCGGCCGTGGGGAGTTGCTGGAACATCAAGGCCCGCTGGGAGGCGTAGCCGGTATCCTCACCGTTCCAGTACGGGGAGGAAGCGGAGAGTGCCTGGAAGTGCGGGAAATAATTGACCAGCCCATCCAGGACGGGCATGGCCTTGGAAACGTGGTCAAGCCCCACGTGGACGTGAACTCCATAGATGAGCATCTGGCTGCCCCACCACTGGGTCCTGTCAACAAGCTTGGCGTAGCGTTCCTTGTCCGTGACGACCTGGGTGCGCGGATTGCTGAACGGGTGGGTGCCGGCGCTGAGCAGATCAAGGCCCAACGGTGTGGCAGCATCCCGGAGAATGTTCAGGTTCCGGCGCAAGTCTTCCTTGCCCTCGGCCACCGTGTGGCAGATTCCTGTGACCAACTCCACGGTGTTCTGCAACATCTCACCCTTGATGTGGGGGTGTTCACCGTCAGCCATCACCTCGGGGTGGGCGGCGGTGATGTTGGCGAAAACATCATTGGCGCGGGCGTCCAATTCACCGGTTTGGTGGTCAACCAGAGCGATTTCCCACTCCAGTCCAAGAGTGGACTGCTCTGATTTAGCGAAATCAATCTTCACTGGGGCGCCCCCTTGGCAGCAACTAAAATATCGGGTGCGAAGCGGCAAAGGCGCCGGGTGCCTTCTGATTGTAGTTCAGGTTTTCCGGCACAATGGGGTGGTGCCTATTTTGAACAAAGACATGACATTGTGCATTTCCCTCGCCGCGCGGCCCAGCAATATAGGTACGCGCTTCCACAATTACCTGTACGACGCACTAAACCTGAACTACGTTTACAAGGCTTTTGCCCCGAAAGATCTGGCGCAGGCAGTCGCCGGCATTCGGGGTCTGGGCATTCGCGGCGCGGCAGTGTCCATGCCGTACAAGGAGGACGTCATCGCCATGATTGACGTCATGGATGCCTCCGCCGCCGCCATCGACTCGGTGAACACCATTGTCAACAATGACGGCGTCCTCACCGCCTACAACACCGACTACCTGGCCATCGCCGAGTTGTTGGCGACGCACAAGGTCCCTGCCGATTTCACTGTTCTGCTGCGCGGTTCCGGCGGTATGGCCAAGGCTGTTGCTGCTGCAGTGCGCGACGCCGGGCTGACGCACGTTTCGATTGTGGCCCGCAACGAGGAGGCTGGGAAAGCACTGGCCGGCCTCTACGGATTTGGCTGGCTGGCCGAAGTTGGCCCGGCAACAGCGGACTTGCTCATCAACGTCACGCCGCTGGGTATGGCAGGTTCCGAGGAATCATCCCAATCCTTCGACGACGCCACTGTGGCAGCCGCGCAGATTGTCTTCGACGTGGTGGCGCTTCCCTCTGAGACGCCCCTCATCCAAGCAGCCCGTGCCGCGGGCAAGCCTGTCATCACAGGCGCCGAGGTCATCGCCATCCAGGCAGCCGAACAGTTTGTGCTCTACACGGGTGTGCGCCCCAGCCCCGGGCTGGTCCGCGAAGCGTCCGAGTTCTCCCGCTCCCAGTGACGCCATTGCTGCGATAGCGTTTTGGGGCGTGGGTCTAGGGTGCGCCCGTAGACCCGTGCGGTTCAACCACGACGGCGACCCTGTCCTCGCCTATGCGGGTCAGGATCAGGGTTGCCTTGTTGGGTCCCTTACCGGACCCCGTCAGGAGCTGGCGGCGCAACTCTTCGGGCGTGGTTGAAATGCCGCGCTTTTTGATGTCCAGTACACCGATCCGGTTGGCCTTGACCCAGCTTTTGAGCGCCTTGACGTTGAAGGGTTTGACGTCCAAAACCTTGTAGCCGCGGGCAAAGGGGGTGTTCACGGGGTTTTCTGTGCAGATGTAGGCAATGTGTTCGTCCACCAAGTGTGCCCCCATGGTACGGGCCAAATCTGCCACCAACCCTGCCCGGATCACAGCGCCGTCGGGCTCGTAGAGGTAGCCGCTTATGGGGCCCACTTCAACATCCTGGGCGGCGGGGTCGTACGGCACGGCGCTGGTGAGTTCATGCATCCCATTCGCCCCCACCACCAGGGCCGCGCGGCGGATGCCGGGGCGTGCCAGCGCATTGAAGTAGAGGCCGGCCTCCACCACGTCACCATTGACGGAAATCCATTGGGCCTCAGCCGTTGCGGGCACGGCGTCGTGGGGAATGCCCGGCCCCATCTTGACGCCCACGGCTTTACCCGAATCAGCCAGCATTTCCACGAATGACAGCGGCGGTGAGAATGCCTCGGGGTCAAAGAGCCGGGTGGTGCCGGAGGTGTTGGTGGTGCGGCGGGCCGGATCCAGCCATACGCCGTCAATGCCACTCAGGTCAGTTTCCTCGGCGCGGCCGCAAATGACCGTCGCCTCGGGGAACGGCATGAGATTCACAGTGGTGCAGGCTGCTGTGATCTCATCCATCTCCACGGCTGTGACGGAAATGTCCAAGCTGGCCATGGCCAACGAATCGGCGCCCAAACCGCAGCCCAGATCTGCCACACGGGTGATCCCGGCTGCTTTAAATCGCTGCGCGTGCAACGCCGCAATGCTCAATCGCGTGGCTTGTTCCAGCCCAGTCTGGGTGAACAGCATTTGGTGCGCGAATTCGCCAAACTTGGCCTCAGCCTTGGCGCGAAGCCGTGATTGCGTCAGGGCGGCCGCCACCAGTTCGGGGGAGTGCCCGGCTTTGCGCAAGGATTCGTTGAGTTTGAGCGATTCGGCGTCCGAATAGGGGCCCAAGGAGGACAGAAGTTCCCATCCAGCAACGGTGAGAAGGGGGGAAATGGCATCAAGGGACATCTCTAAATCGTAACCGCCCGATATCAAGTGATGAGCGTCACGGTAAATAGGGCACCATTAATTTGCGCAATTATTGCTCGTCATAATAGGTTCTTAGGAGAGCTTATAAGGATTGCCTAAGCTAATCTAACTTTTTGGAGAATTTCGATGTCGAAGAAGTACCTGCTGACTTTCGCGGCCACCGCTGCTGTTCTGGCTCTGACGGCCTGTGGCCAAAGCGGCACGGTAGGTGCCCAAGACCAAGAAACGGCATCGGGCACAGTCTCCATCACACATGCGCAGGGAACCCAGGATGTTCCGGTCAACCCGAAGAAGGTTTACACCTTTGACCTGGGCGTGCTGGATACCTTGGACGTGTTGGAAGTCCCTGTTGCGGGTGTGCCGCAAGCAAACCTCCCGGAAGCATTGCAGGAATACGCTTCCAAAGATCTGACCAACATCGGCACCATGAAGGAGCCCGATTTTGAAGCCATCAGTGCTGGCGCTCCTGACCTGATCATCATCTCCGGCCGTACTGCAGGCTCCTACGCCGAGCTGAGCAAGATTGCCCCCACCATTGACCTGAGCGTTGATGCGAAGTCTCCCATTGAGTCCTTCAAGACAGTCTCGGCCAGCTTGGGCAAGATCTTCGACAAGGAAGCAGTGGTCGCCGAGAAGATCAAGGCCATTGACGCCAAGATCGCCGACACCAAAGCAAAGGCACCCGCAGCCGGAACCGGCCTGATTGTGCTGACCAGCGGCGGCGAGCTAACAGCATACGGAGCGGGCTCCCGCTTTGGCCTCATCCACGACGTCCTGGGTGTTCCCACGGCAACCGATGTCAAGGGTGAAGGGTCACATGGCGAGGCTATCTCCCACGAATTCATTGCCAAGGCCAACCCAGGCAGCCTGTACGTTATTGACCGCGACGTAGCCACCGGTGAGTCTGCGGGAGCCGCGAAGGCCGTTCTGGACAATCCCTTGGTCAAGGGAACCGACGCAGCCAAGAACGATCGCATCACTTACCTTGAACCGGCTAGCTGGTACTTGGTGGGCTACGGCCTGAATAACGTTGACGCCATGGTCGGTGCCATTGCCGGCTCCGTAGCGAAGGCCTAATTCTCTTTGCTCGAGGCCACCGGGCGGCGAGCACAGGGACACGTAAGAAGACAACACTCAAGGATTTTCTGTGTCACTTGCAACGGATAAAGCCGTTCCCAAGGTGAGTTCAGTGCGACGCCCCATCAGTTCCGGCACCATGCTGGCGCTTGGTGGGGCTGCCGTGTTGGTGCTGGCCATTGTCAGCATGTTTGTGGGCGTCAGCGATGTCTCCCTGCCAGCACTCATGGCAGGGGATCCGCACGCCTGGCACGTGCTGTGGGTCAGCAGAATCCCCCGGACCATCTCCGTCATCCTGGCTGGCGCGGCTGTCAGCGTGGCCGGCCTGATCATGCAGCTCATGGCCAGGAACAAGTTCGTTGAACCCTCCATGGTGGGCACTGTTGAATCAGCTTCACTGGGAATCCTTGCCGTTACGGTGTTGTTCCCTGCGGCGTCCCTGTTCGCCAAAATGGGAGTTGCCAGTGTTTTTGCCATGGCCGGAACGGCCTTGTTCTTGGTGATTCTGCGCCGGATGCCCTTGCGCAACACCTTGGTTGTGCCGCTCGTGGGCATCATGCTTGGTGGTGTCATCGCCGCTGTCACTACCTTCTTTGCCTACCGCTTTGACCTGCTGCAAACCTTGAATTCGTGGATGGTGGGGGACTTTTCGGGTGTCATCCAGGGCCGCTATGAGCTGTTGTATCTGGTGGGTGCGCTGACAATTGTTGGCTTCATCTGCGCCGACAGGTTCACCGTTATTGGATTGGGGGAGGAGTTCACCACCAATTTGGGCATGAACTACAACCGCATCATGACGCTGGGCTTGGTGATCGTGTCCCTGATCAGCGCCGTGGTGGTGGTCTCCGTGGGTGCCATCCCGTTCCTGGGATTGATTGTGCCAAACCTGGTGTCCATGTTCTTTGGCGACAACGTCCGCCGCGCCATCCCGTGGGTGGCAGTTTTTGGTGCCGCCTTTGTCCTGGTGTGCGACATCATTGGCCGCACCATTCGCTACCCGTTTGAGATCCCCGTGGGAATTATTGTTTCCGCTGTGGGCAGCTTGATCTTCTTGTACTTGCTTCTGGGAAGGAGGAAAAAGAATGACCACTAATCCGCTTCCGGCAGCCCTGTCCGTCAACGCGCGCAAAACTGGCGCCAAGAAACTTGAAGTGTCATCAGCTGTCCTGTTAACAGTTTTGGCGGTGGTTGCCGCCGCGCTGATTCTGGTGTTCATGACGATCGAGCTGCGTGGGAATTTGGGCTACATTCTCCCTCGCCGCGCCATCAAGGTCGGCTCGATGATCCTGGTGGCGTATGCGGTGGGTATGTCCACAGTCCTCTTTCAAACAGTGACCGCCAACCGTATTTTGACTCCGTCCATCATGGGTTTTGATGCCCTCTACATTTTGCTGCAGACGGTCCTGACGTTTGTGCTGGGTGGTCAGGTGTTGCTGTCGATGCCCACGCCATTGAAGTTTGGCATGCAGGTGCTGCTGATGGTGGCCTTCTCACTGGTGCTCTACCGATGGCTGTTCTTGGGCAACGGCAAGAGCCTGCACCTGATGCTGCTCGTGGGCATCGTGTTTGGCACCTTGTTCCGAGGCTTCTCCGCACTGTTGCAGCGCCTCATGGACCCCAGCGAGTTCCTGATTTTGCAGGACCTGTTCTTTGCCTCCTTCAACCAGGTGGACGGGACGTTGCTGCTTGTGGCGATTGCCGCCGTCGGGCTGGTCACCGTCCCGGCCTGGCGCCTGCGCCGCGAGTACGACGTCCTGGCGTTGGGCCGTGAAACGTCCATCAATCTGGGCGTGGACCACCGCAAGGCGGTGACTAAAACACTGGTGATCTGCTCCGTCTTGGTGGCCGTCTCCACTGCACTGGTGGGGCCCATCACCTTCTTTGGCCTCCTGGTGGCATCGCTCGCGTACCAGCTGGTGCCCAAGTTCAAGCACGCCACAGTGCTCCCCGTTGCCGTTCTCCTGGGCATCATCTCGCTGGTGGGCGGGCAGCTGGTGCTTGAACGCATCTTTGATTTCAACAGTGCGCTGAGCATTGTCATCGAATTTATAGGTGGCCTGGTGTTCATCGGGTTGCTGTTGAAAGGCTCACTGAAGTGATTGAAATTTCCGGTGTCAGCAAGTCCTATGGCAGTCAAAAGGTCGTGGACAATGTCACGGCAACCATCCCTGCCGGCGGCATCACCTCCATCATTGGCCCCAACGGTGCGGGCAAGTCCACCCTGCTCTCCATGATCAGCCGCCTGTTGCCCATGGACGCCGGAGGAGTCGCGGTTGGTGGCCTGGACGTCACCTCCACACCGAGCCGCGAGCTGTCTCAAACCATGGCAATCCTGCGCCAGGAGAACCAACTCAGCGTGCGGCTATCGGTGCGGGATCTGGTGGGCTTTGGCCGTTTCCCGCACAACGGCGGCCGCGCCACGGCAGCGGACAAGATCCACATAGATCAGGCCTTGGAGTATCTCGACCTAGGTCCCCTGGCGGACCGCTTCGTCGATGAACTGTCAGGCGGCCAGCGCCAGCGCGCCTTCATCGCCATGGTGCTGGCCCAGGACACCAAGTACCTGCTCTTGGATGAACCGCTGAACAACCTGGATATGAAGCATTCAGTTCACATGATGCGCACACTGCGAAAAATGGCCGATGAATTGGGCAAGACCATTGTGCTGGTCATCCATGACATCAACTTTGCCTCATGCTATTCGGACAATATTTTGGCCATGAAGGACGGCAGGCTGATCGCCCAGGGCACCCCTGCCGAACTGATGCACAGCTCCGTCCTGGCTGATGTGTATGACATTGACATTCGCATCGAGGAAATCGACGGCAACAGGATCGGCGTCTACTTCGCCTAAGCCATCCATGACGCACTTGTTGCACACAAAAGCGCCCGGAAGGCGCTTTCCGTTGCACCAACTGCGTCATAGATGTTGGTGGAACTACGTGTCCTTACGGATCCACTTGAACGTCATTTTGCACAGTGCGAGCCCCACCACCAGCCACACGCCCAGCACCAACGCCACAAGCCCCAAATCCCACGCACCAGAGGGTTCGGCGGCCTCGAAGGAGGCTGGCAGGAACACGCTGCGCATGCCTTGAGCCATCCATTTCAGCGGAAAAATACTGGCAAAGTTCTGCAGCCAGCCCGGCAACTGCGAGAAGTTCAAGTACACGCCTGAGATGAATTGCAACACCAACACCAGCGGGATGATCACTGCCGTGGCCGACTTTCCAGTCCGCGGCAGTGCCGAGAGGGCAATACCCAAAACGCAACTGGTGATGACACCAAAGAGAAACACCCACGCAAACGTCAACCATTTGCTGGGTTCACTGGGCAGCTCCACGTTGAAGGCGACCCGGGCCACAAGCAGCAGCAATGCCACCTGAAACACTGAACTGAGCAGGACCATGCCGATCTTGCCCATGAAATAGGAAAACACCGGCAGGGGAGTGCCGCCCAGGCGTTTGAGCGTGCCGTCACCCTTTTCTGCTGCAATGTCCACCGCGAGGTTTTGCACCCCGCTGAGCAACATGCCCGCGGCCACCATGCCGGGCACATAGAACGACGCCACAGTGATGCCGCCGCTGCCATCGGGAGCCGTGCCGATGTTACCGCTGGTGCTGAAGGCCACGGCAAAGATGGACAACATCATGATGGGAAACAGGAACGTGAAGAACACGGTATCGCCCTGGCGGAAGTACACCTTGAGCTCGTAGCCGATGCGAGAGGTGCCTAGTTGCAGGGTTCTCATGCGTTCTCCTCCGCAGTCTTGAGCGCGGTGGAATGGTTGCCCACCATGTCCAGATAAATGTCCTCGAGGCTGGGTCGGGTGATTTCCAGCCCGTCCACCTCGCCTCCTGCCTCGGCGTACAGCCGAGCAGCGAGTGCCGCCGGTTCGGCTGTGCGCTCACTACGTACGACGCCGTCCTGCCGCCACCGCACCAGCGGCACCCTCGCGCTGGCCCCGCCAATAGCGTCGATGGGGCCGATGTCCACAAGTTTGCCGCCCACAATGACTCCTGCCCGATCGGCCAACGTTGCCGCCTCATCCAAGTAATGGGTGGTGAGCAAGATGGTGGTGCCTTCGGCCTTGAGCTGGTTGATCAAGTCCCAAAATTGTCGCCGGGCTTCCGGATCAAAGCCGGTGGTGGGCTCGTCCAAGAACAAAAGCTTGGGCCTGCCAATAATGCCCAGGGCCACATCAACCCGTCGGCGCTGCCCGCCGGAGAGTTTGCTGATGCGAGTTTTAGCTTTGCTGCCCAGACCCACAGCCTCAATGAC
Source organism: Arthrobacter glacialis (assembly GCF_002909415.1). NCBI lineage: Bacteria > Bacillati > Actinomycetota > Actinomycetes > Micrococcales > Micrococcaceae > Arthrobacter > Arthrobacter glacialis. Next base: position 83,356 of record NZ_PPXB01000013.1, read on the forward strand.
GTCAGAAACGTTGCGTGGATGCGGATAGTAGCCGGCGAAATGAGTCAGCTGCTCCACGACGCTGACATTGCCGCTCTCCCCAGTGGATTGCAAAACAATGCCCAGTTGCGCCTTCCAGTCCAGCCCCCCGCGGGCTGGCTCCACGCCGAGGACATGAACATCACCGCTGGTCTTGTTGCGGTAGCCTTCCAAGATTTCAATCGTGGTGCTCTTGCCCGCACCGTTGGGCCCGAGCAAGGCAAATGTCTCGCCCTCATGAATGTCGAAGCTGATGCCGTCCACGGCTTTGAAGCTGCCATAGAACTTTTGGAGGTCACGCACCTGCACGGGGCTCGTTGTCATAGCTTTATCCTGACATCTTTGCTGAAGACACCAAAAGAGGTTTAGGCATAATGCGACGCGCCAGGCTGGCCAGCATGATCCGATTCCGGGACTGCTGCTCCAACCGTGGCGACTTCGAAGGCTCAGTTTTCCTCGCCGTCTGCAGTACCGCCGGCATCCAGCGCGGCGCCGCTGACACCCCAAGAGCAAGTGGCTCTCAACACGGAACTCATTGGTGCGGCCATGAACAATGATTCTGCCTCGTTGGTGGCCCTGCTGGCCGACGGCGCCAACGTCAACCTGGCCGACGCGAACGGCGTCACCGCGGTGCACTCAGGGGCAGGGATATGCGGCCGTGAGTGCGCAGCTGATGCGACTTCCAGCGTCAGAAGTCGCATCAGCTGCGCACTCACGATGAATGCGTGCCCCGGGGCGGGCGCCAAAGGTGCGCCGTGAGCGAAACCAGGCCCGCCGGCGTCGCACTTTTAAGCCAAAAGCTGGCACTCGCCTTGACCGAGTGCTAATCAATTCCATAGAGTCAGGGTTAGCACTCTCACCCCGAGGGTGCTAACTTGCTTATCTTTTTGGCCATGGGAGCAACACCGGCACCGCGACGACGGTTGGGGCTCCTGATAAACATGGTGAAGAAGACTGCCAGCCATCCAAAGAATTTACGTGTGAAGGAGAGGTCCGAGTGTCGGTCTCTATTAAGCCTCTTGAGGATCGTATTGTTGTTCGCCAGCTCGAAGCAGAGTTGACTACCGCTTCCGGTCTGGTAATCCCGGACACTGCCAAGGAAAAGCCCCAGGAGGGCGAAGTTGTGGCAGTTGGACCCGGCCGCGTTGACGACAACGGCAACCGTGTCCCGATCGATGTTGCCGTTGGCGACGTCGTCATCTACTCCAAGTACGGTGGAACTGAAGTGAAGACCGGTGGCGAAGAGCTGCTGGTTCTCTCGGCCCGCGACGTACTGGCCATCGTCGTTAAGTAACGACTTTTGCTCAAGTAACCACTTTGTAAAGCCCCGCGACCGGGACCGTTCTAGGTCACGAACGCGGGGTCTTTGCGTGAAAGGACACAACGCATGGCTAAGCAGCTTGCATTTAACGACAGCGCACGGAAGGCCCTTGAGGCCGGCATCGACAAGCTTGCCGACACCGTCAAGGTGACACTTGGCCCGCGCGGTCGCAACGTAGTACTGGACAAGAAGTGGGGCGCTCCCACCATCACCAACGACGGCGTCACGATCGCCCGCGAGGTGGAGCTGGAAGACCCGTACGAGAACCTCGGCGCACAGCTGGCCAAGGAAGTTGCCACAAAGACCAACGATGTTGCTGGCGACGGCACCACCACGGCCACCGTCTTGGCGCAGGCACTGGTCAAGGAAGGCCTGCGCAACGTTGCCGCAGGTGCGGCTCCCGGCGAGCTCAAGCGCGGCATCCAGGTTTCCGTTGAAGCCATTGCCAAGCGCCTGCTGGAGAACGCCCGCCCGGTTGAGGGTGGACAGGTTGCAGAAGTTGCCGCCATCTCCGCTCAGAGCCAGGAAATCGGCGACCTGCTCGCCGAGGCATTCGACAAGGTTGGCAAGGATGGTGTGATCACCATCGAGGAATCCTCCACCACCTCCACCGAACTGGTCCTCACCGAGGGCATGCAGTTCGACAAGGGTTACCTGTCCCCGTACTTCGTCACCGACGCGGAACGCCAGGAAGCTGTCATGGAAGATGCACTGGTTTTGATCAACCAGGGCAAGATCTCCAGCCTGCAGGAATTCCTGCCGCTGCTTGAAAAGGCACTTGCTGCCAACAAGCCGCTGTTCATCATTGCTGAAGACGTTGACGGCGAGGCTCTGTCCACGCTGATCGTCAACCGCTTGCGCGGCACCTTGAACGTTGTTGCTGTCAAGGCTCCGGGCTTCGGCGACCGCCGCAAGGCCATGCTGCAGGACATTGCGATCCTGACTGGCGCACAGGTTGTCTCCGCGGAGATCGGCCTTTCTCTGGACCAGGTTGGCCTTGAAGTACTGGGTACGGCTCGCCGCATCACGGTCACCAAGGACAACACCACCATCGTTGACGGTGCCGGTACAGCTGTTGAAGTTGCCGACCGCGTAGCCCAGCTGCATGCTGAGCTCAAGCGCACCGACTCCGACTGGGACAAGGAAAAGCTGCAGGAACGCCTGGCCAAGCTGGCTGGCGGCATCGGTGTAATCAAGGTTGGCGCAGCCACCGAGGTTGAGCTGAAGGAAAAGAAGCACCGCATTGAGGACGCAGTGTCCGCAACGCGTGCCGCTTTGGAAGAAGGCATTGTTGCCGGTGGCGGTTCCGCACTGGTTCAGGCCGCCAAGGCTCTCGACGAGGATGCCACTGTTGCAGCCCTGACCGGTGACGCAGCAACTGCTGTTGAATTGGTCCGCAAGGCTGTTGCCCAGCCGCTGCGCTGGATCGCCCAGAACGCTGGCCACGACGGCTACGTTGTGGTGCACAAGGTTGGCGAACTCGAAGACGGCTTCGGCTTCAACGCGGCCACCGGCGAGTACGAAAACCTGGTCAAGGCCGGCGTCATCGACCCGGTCAAGGTCACCCGTTCGGCCCTGCGCAACGCAGCCTCCATCGCGGCTTTGGTGCTCACCACCGAAGTCCTCGTGACGGACAAGCCCGCCGAGGCAGAAGAAGCCGGGCACCAGCACTAACGCCAGCTGCTCCCGTTTCAGAAATGCCGCCGTTTGCGCATTTTGCCACCGATATACCGGTGGCATTTTGCGGGAACGGCGGCATTTTCGCTCTAACGCCGGAAAGTGCGGCGAGCTCCCAGCCGGGGCAGCCCAAGTTTGGCTTGGGCGGCGGAGTACTGCGAGAGTGCCGGACGACGTCGTCGGATCAGACGGTAGATCAGCAAGACCACCGCGGCCGAGACTATGATGCCGGCCATGTTGAGCAAGAGTTGCAAGGCAGAGCCGGCTGCGCGGTCGGGCTGGCCCAACACCACGGCCACTGCAACGTACCCCGCTGCCGGAACCGTTGTGACTGAGATGAACACCCCCACCAGCATTGTGGATTTGCGCCCAATCAGCGAGAGCATTCCGGCGGCGCCAGCCAGGACCGCCACAATGAATGAATACCAGCCTGGGTGGTAGATGAACTCGGTGGAACTTGAGCTCGCCAGAACGTCGGCGGGCTCAAAAAGACCCAGTGGGATGGAGACGAATGCTGCAAGTGCGGTGATGACAATGGCGAGCGGGAACCCAACCGCCAAGGCCAGGGCTGCGCGTCGGGCAAGTTTCCAGCGCCTGTCCACGAGTGCCAGAGCCAAGCCGGCCAAGGCCCCGAATTCCGGACCCAGCACCATGGCTCCAACAATGGCAATGGTGGAGTCGGTGACAATGCCGATGCCCGCCAGTTGGACAGCGATGACTATGAAGGCCAGGTAGCTCCAAGTCAGTTTGGACTCTTCGCTGGTGTCGTTCTCCACCTCGTCCCAAATGATGGCATCGGCCTCATCTCCGGGCACGGCCTTGTCGGCCTGCTCTAGGCGTTCGGAAATGACCAGCTCAGGGGTGGTGATGGTTACCGAACCGACGCCGGCGATGTTGAGCTCGTGGAGTTTCTCCAGCAGGCCCTCAACAGATTCCCGGACGGCTTGCACAGTGATGACGTCACCCGCCGGCACGATTGAGGCTCCCACGGCCCGGGAAACCTCCGAAACGCCGGCATGACCGGTAGCAACGGCCACCACCTGATCCGAGAGGTCAGCAGGGACAACAATTCGAATGTGCAGTGCCATCTGCTGCTTCCTGTGGTGCCAATAGTTGATCGGAACACTACTACGTCAGATGCTCGGCTGGCACCGCCGCCTACCGTCAGATCGGCCCCCACTGTGACTCAGGCCTCGGGAATAGGGTCAGGGCAGCTTTCGTTTTAGAATGTAACCAACGCACAGACAGTCTCCGTAATCACGGGACCAGTCATCGGATGCACACCCTTAAATGGTTCTACCCCCGCCAAGGAGCCTTCGTGTCCCAGCCTGAAATGCATGACCCCTTCGCCTTTGTTGGCCTGACGTACGACGACGTCCTGCTCCTTCCCGGCCACACCAACGTCATCCCTTCCGAAGCTGACACCAGCTCACGGGTTTCCAAGCGCATCACCGTGCAGACGCCGTTGCTGTCTGCCGCCATGGACACCGTGACTGAATCCCGCATGGCCATCGCCATGGCCCGCCAGGGTGGCTTGGGTGTTGTGCACCGCAACCTGTCCATTGAGCGCCAGGCCGAAGAAGTTGACCTGGTCAAGCGCAGCGAATCGGGGATGATCACCAACCCGGTCACTGTGGGCCCCGACGCCACGCTGGCGGAGCTGGACGAGCTGTGCTCACGTTTCCGCGTTTCTGGCCTGCCCGTTGTTGACGCTCACGGTCGCCTGGTAGGCATCGTGACCAACCGCGACACCGTTTTCATCCCGGAAAGCGAATACTCGCAGCGCCTGGTCCGCGACGTCATGACCCACATGCCGTTGATCACCGGCCGTGTTGGCATCAGCCGCGAAGAGGCTTCGGGCCTGCTGGCCAAGAACAAGATTGAAAAGCTTCCCCTGGTGGACGCTGCCGGTGTGCTCCGCGGCCTCATCACTGTCAAGGACTTCGCCAAGGCTGAGCAGTACCCGCTTGCCACCAAGGATGACAAGGGTCGCCTGCGCGTGGGTGCAGCCATTGGCTTCTTCGGCGATGGTTTTGAACGCGCCATGACCCTGGTTGAGGCAGGCGTTGACGCTTTGTTCGTTGACACCGCCAACGGCCACAGCCAGGGCGTTCTGGAAATGATCCAGCGCCTCAAGAGCGAGAAGTCCGCCGCCCACGTTGATGTGATTGGTGGCCAGGCTGCCACCCGCGAAGGTGCCCAGGCCCTGATCGACGCCGGTGCCGACGGCATCAAGGTTGGCGTTGGCCCAGGTTCCATCTGCACCACCCGCGTGGTGGCAGGCGTTGGCGTTCCGCAGATCACCGCCATTTACGAATCCGCCAAGGCTGCCATTCCGGCAGGGGTGCCGTTGATTGCCGACGGCGGACTGCAGTACTCGGGCGACATCGGCAAGGCGCTGGTCGCCGGTGCTGACACCGTCATGCTCGGTTCCCTGCTGGCCGGTACCGAAGAGTCCCCGGGTGAGACGGTCTTTGTCAACGGCAAGCAGTTCAAGGCATACCGCGGCATGGGCTCCCTCGGTGCCATGCAATCCCGCGGCAAGAACACCTCCTACTCCAAGGACCGCTACTTCCAGGCCGATGTCACCGGAGATGAGAAGCTCATCCCCGAGGGCATTGAAGGCCGGGTTGCCTACCGCGGCCCGCTCGCCTCGGTTGCCTATCAGCTGGTTGGCGGCCTGCGACAGACCATGTTCTACGTTGGCTCCCCGACCATTCCCGAGCTGAAGGCGCGCGGCAAGTTTGTGCGCATCACCGCGGCAGGTCTGAAGGAATCCCACCCTCATGACATCACCATGACCGTGGAAGCCCCGAACTACAAGTAACAGTTTCCAGTACGACGGCGGGCCGTCGCCTTTCGCACGAAAGGTGACGGCCCGCCGTCGTTCCCCACGCCCTCCCACCACTCGCAAGCTCGCGGCGGGCCCTCGCTGCGGTGGCCCCCGCTGAGGGGCCCTCGGACGTGTGGGCCCCTCAGAACTAGGCCAGGGCGGCCTTGAATGCCGCCGTGGCTTCGTCCTGCGGAAGCGAGGTCTGGGTGAACTCGGATTCGGAACCTGAACGCAGCACCCATTCACCTGTTTCTTCTGCTGTCAGCTGGGCAACCACCGGCTCGGAGCCCGTGCGCAGGCGCCTGATGACAGCGGTGGCGGGAAGGCCCTCGGCGGCACCGGCGAGGTACTCCTGGGTCAGGTGCAGGGCCAGCTCCACCATGGCGGGTCCGGACTCGATGGGCTGGACCTCGTGCACCCCGAGCGGGCTCAAGCTCAGCAGGACGGCCCCAACATTGGAGCCCACCGTGAAGAGCACATGGTTGGTTGTTGGTGTGGTCAGGGAAATTTCCAGCCACTCCTGGGCCTGAGACAAAACCGAAGCCACTATGGAGCATTTCTCCAGGGGAACAATCTTCTCGCCTTGAAGTTCCGCCAGTCCGCGCACCATCAAGGTGGTGATTCCTGCGTTGGTGAGCAGTTCGTTGTCGGTGTGCTGGTCAAGACGGAGCAGGCCCAGCGTCACCGCCGCCGACTCTGTGGGGGTCATTGCCAGCAGGCCGAGCAATTCGTGGTCGGTCATCCGCAGTTCTGTGTCAGTCATGAACCCAGCCTACAGAAACGCCCCACTTGCGAGGCACACAGCGGCAGTCGCAGCTACAATCAACCCATGCTCCCCGCCTATGATCCACAGACTGAATATTCACACTGGGACTCGGGTCTGTGGACCCGGGTGCTGGCCACCTCCGGCGTACGGAACCCCTTCACCGGCGGACCCTACAGCGAGGCCATGTTGGCTGGCCTGGCGGGCGGAATCGGCTTCATGATTTTTACGTTTGAGTACAAGGAAACCACCACAGCCTCCGTGGTCACCCGTTTTCACCCCGGCCCGTACACCGAGAATCTGCTGCGGCGCAGTGGCGCAGGCGTCAACATTCAGCAGACCGGGAGCGCCACGCTGGCCCAGGCGCGGCTGGACGCTGCGCTGGACTCTGGGGTTCCGGCAGTGGTGCGGCTTGTGCGCGGGAAGCTGCCGTGGGCCGCGTCGGATGCGCTGGCGGACATGGATTCCATGGATGTTGCCGTGGTGGCCCGTGACGGCGACGGCTACCTGGTGGACGACGGCGGCGGGAGACTCGAGAGGATAGCGCCGGAGGAGCTGGCACAGGCGCGCGGCGCACGGAAGGCGGACAAGCACTGGCAGGCGCATGTTGTGCAGGGGAGCGGGGGCGAACCTACAGGGGAGATCTTGACCAAAGCTGTGCTGCGCCAGACCATTGCCGAGACCGCCCACGCCCTGTTGACACAGCAAGCGCCGCCCGGGATCCCGCCGGGATATGCCAATAACTTTGGCATTCTTGGAATGGAACAATGGGCTTTGCGGCTGCGGGACACCTCCACCAAGCGCGGCTGGACGCGAATCTTTGGCGACCCGCAACGCTCCCAAGCTGGCCTTGGCATGTTGCACGGCCTCCTGGCCGGCAAACGGTTCAGTGGCCCCGGGGCTCTCCGGCCGTTGCATGCGCAATTTTTGCGCGAGGTGGCGATGCTCGGGGACGGGGCGTCCGGCGACGGGCTCCCCACTGCATTGGGCCAAGTTGGCGCACAATACAAAGAACTGGGCGAACTTTGGGATGAGCTGGCAGTGCTGATCGGGCGGGACGGGGAGCCTGATTTTACGGCCATGGCAGCGAAAGTGGAGCGCATTGCAGGCTTGGAAGCGGCAGCCGCCCTGGCGCTGCAAAAGTCCGTGGACTGAGCGGTTTAAGGGCTCTGGCGCTCGCTGCGATAGGCTAGGGGGCGTGACTTATGAGATTGAGATTGGCCGTGGAAAGCGTGGACGCCGCGCATACTCGTTGGATGAGATTTCGATTGTGCCCAACAGGCGTACTCGCGATCCCCAGGATGTGTCGGTGAAATGGCAGATCGACGCTTACCAGTTTGAGGTGCCCGTCATTGGGGCGCCCATGGACTCGGTGATGTCCCCGGAGACAGCCATTGCCTTGGGCAAATTGGGTGGCTTGGGTGTCCTGGATCTGGAAGGCCTGTGGACTCGCTACGAGGACCCGCAGCCGGTGCTGGATGAGATTGCAACGCTGGAAGGCTCGGTGGTTGATCCCGAGACCACCCGCCGCCTGCAGGAAATCTACAGCGCACCCATCAAGGCGGAACTGATCACGGCCCGCCTGGCCGAGATTCGTGCCGCCGGCGTGACCGTTGCCGGCTCCCTGACGCCGCAACGCACCCAGGAGTTCTACAAGACTGTCATCGCAGCCGGCGTGGACATTTTTGTGATTCGAGGAACCACTGTTTCCGCTGAGCACGTGTCCAAGACCACCGAGCCTTTGAACCTCAAGCAGTTCATCTATGAACTCGATGTCCCCGTCATTGTTGGTGGCGCGGCAGGCTACACCTCGGCCCTGCACCTGATGCGCACTGGCGCAGCCGGTGTCCTGGTGGGCTTCGGCGGAGGCGCCTCCACCACCACAAGCCGCGCACTGGGTATCCGGTCACCCATGGCCAGCGCCATCTCCGACGTTGCCGCGGCCCGCCGCGACTACATGGATGAGTCTGGCGGACGCTACGTGCACGTGATTGCCGACGGCGGCATGGGCTCCAGCGGTGACATCGTCAAGGCCATTGCCATGGGCGCCGACGCCGTCATGCTCGGGGCAGCTTTGTCCCGCGCCGCCGAGGCGCCCGGCCAGGGCTGGCACTGGGGTGCCGAAGCCCACCACCAGGAACTGCCGCGCGGCCACCGCGTGAAGATGGGCACCGTAGGAACCCTGGAAGAGGTCCTGTACGGTCCGGCACACCAGGCCGATGGCACCTCAAACCTGATTGGTGCGCTGCGCCGGTCCATGGCCACCACAGGTTATTCAGACCTGAAGGAATTCCAGCGGATTGACGTCATCGTCTCCCCGTAGTTTTGTGGTTTCAAAGTGCCTCGGCCGTTGGGGCGGGGCACTTTGTTCCTTAACAACGACCCCGGCGGAGCCCCTATTTAGAGGCGGAAATGAGACTAGACTGGGGGCAGTCTGTTATTCCAACACCAGCCGAAAGGTACTGATGACATCGGGTTCGCTGGAACGCTATGAAACTGAACTAACCAACCCCAACTTGGTTATTTTGGAAATGGTAGCCGACTCGAAAGAAGACGGAACCGCCCAATTGGCCGCGAAACTCTTTGAGCACGGCCGAATCTCCGATCTTGACGGTTTCTTGCGCGACGTCAACTCCCGCGAGCATCAGATGGCTACTGGACTCCCCGGAGGTATTGGCCTGCCACACGCGCGCAGCGAGTTCGTCAATGAAATCTCCATCGCCGTGGGCATCACCAAGTTTGACCACAGCCTCGATTTTGGTGCCGTTGACGGCCCCGCCACGGTGATCTTGCTCATTGCCACGCCCGCCAGCTCATTCTCCGCGCACCTGGAGGTGCTGGCCACGCTAGCCAGGTCCTTGTTCAAGGAAAACTACCGTGAATCCCTGCGCCGGGCCCACGATCCCGAGGTTATTGCCGAACTCATCAACTCGTCATTGATTTTCTTCGACCACTAGGCCCCACGCCCTCCCACCACTCGCAGGCTCGCGGCGGGGCCCTCGGGCGCGGGGGCCCACCCAGCTCCTCCCAAATTTCAGCCGCTGGCGCGTGGGCTCAGGCAGGTCCGGGTTTCCAGGCGCATTCGTTGTTCTACACGGTGACGAAGTAACGTTGAAGGGTGTTGAAAACTGCCGTTAAGCCCAAATGGATAGCCGCGCTGGTATTTGCGTTGGCCGTTTCCGCCGTCTTAGTCCTGCTGAGCCAGTGGCAGTTCTCCCGCTCGCTGGAAAAAGACGTGGCTCCTCCCACAGTGACAGAGAAGGTTCAGCCTCTGCTGAACATCATGGTTCCGGGTGAGCCCCTGACCGGCGACATTGAGGGCCAGTTGGTGACCACCAGCGGCCACTTTGACCCCGCAAAACAAGTCCTGGTCCCCGAGCGCGTACAGGACGGCGACGTTGGCTACTGGGTTGTCACGGCCTTTGTGGTGGACGGAGCCCCAACGCTCTCAGGTGTAGCGGCAACTAAGGAAGTGGTGATTCCCGTGGCCCGCGGCTGGATTGCATCACCTGACAAACAGCCCAGCGCACCCAGCGGAACCGTCCAGCTTGAAGGCAGGTTGCTGAACTCCGAAGGTCCAGTGCTGGCACCGGATCTCCCCGCCGGCCAAGTCAGTGCACTCTCCAGCGCCGAGCTGACAAACATGTGGAACGTAACCACCTACGCCGCATTTGTGGTCTCGCGCCACGAGATGGCGAACGGTGCAGACGTTGGCGCCTCAGCACAGTCCTCGGGACTGCTGCCGATTACTGTCACCGCAACGGACCAAAATGACAAGGTCAACTGGCTGAACATTTTCTACGCGATTGAATGGGTAGTCTTCGCCGGCTTTGCTTTGTTCCTGTGGTGGCGTTTGGTGGCCGATGACTACCGCCGCGACCAAGACGCACTCTACGACCTGGAATACCCGGACGACGACACCCCCGATGAAGATACGACCAAAGAGGTAACAAAGTGACCGAGCCCAAATCGAGCGGCGCCCCGGCAGCATCGACCAATGCTGCAACCCCGAAGCGACGCTTTGGCGGCACCCCTGCCCAGATCATGACGGCACTGAAGTTTTACAAGGTGCTGGCCTACGCAACAGGTGCCATGCTCCTGCTGCTGGTGGTTGAACTGGTGCTGCGCTACGCCTTCAGCAGCGTTCTGGTGGCTGGTGGCACCAACTCCATCACGGGCGAGTCCCACGGCTTTGGCTTGGTGAACGTTGACGGTGGCGCCATGGCGATCACCGGCGGCGTGAACCTGTCCACTATGGTTCTGATTGTTCATGGCTGGATGTACGTTGTGTACTTGATTGCCGACTTCCGCCTGTGGACTCTCATGCGCTGGCCGTTTGGCAAGCTGGTACTCATTGCCCTGGGCGGCGTGGTGCCGTTCCTGTCCTTCATTGTTGAAGGCAAGGTTCACAAGGAAGTGCTGGCAGAGGTTGCCGCCAATCCAAAGGCCGGCAAACGCTACTAGAGCCAATCGCCGTCGAACCCTAAGCGGCAGCATCCCACACGCTCCACCGCCTGACGCTCCTGCAGACGTGGGTGGGTTTTTCGGAACGCTCCTGCACAACTGCAGGAGCGTTCCGGGTTTAAGTCCCATAGCTGCGATAGCGCTGGGAAATTTGAGGTGCTGGTCACTCAAACTGGGGGTGCGCAGCAAGCTGGCTGCGGCGTGGGTTAAGATTGAAGGGTGACTAATCCCGCTACGGCCCAGACTTCCCAGAAGCCCGTCCTGGTTGTGGACTACGGTGCCCAGTATGCCCAGTTGATTGCGCGCCGTGTGCGTGAGGCCAATGTGTACTCGGAAATCGTGCCGCATACCTATACAACTGCGCAGTTGCTGGCCAAAAACCCAGCTGCCATTATTCTCTCCGGTGGACCTTCAAGTGTCTACGCAGAGGGCGCACCCAGCGTTGGTGCTGACCTGTTCGAAACCGGCATTCCGGTCTTGGGTATTTGCTATGGTTTCCAAGCCATGGCTGCTGCCTTGGGCGGTACCGTCGCCGAAACAGGTTCGCGCGAATACGGTGCAACAAACGTTTCCCTGGTTGGCGAAAGCCGCTCCATCCTCAGCTCCACAGGTGACGTGCAAACCACCTGGATGAGCCATGGTGACAGCGTCCAGCAGGCGCCCGAGGGCTTCGACGTCCTCGCGTCCTCAGCTGGCGCACCCGTTGCCGCCTTTGCCAATGAGGAAAAGTGCCTCTTCGGTGTCCAGTGGCACCCCGAGGTCAAGCACTCCGAGTTCGGCCAGACCGTGTTGGAGAACTTCCTGTTCAACGGCGCCAAGCTGGAAAAGAACTGGACTGCCAACAGCATCCTGGACGAGCAGGTTGATCGCATCCGCGAGCAGATTGGCAGCGCAAAGGTCATTTGTGGTCTTTCTGGTGGCGTTGACTCTGCCGTGGCCGCCGCCCTGGTGCAGCGCGCTGTGGGCGACCAACTCACCTGCGTCTTCGTCAACCACGGCTTGCTCCGTCAGGGTGAGGCCGAGCAGGTTGAGCTCGACTTCGTAGCCTCCACCGGCGCCAAGCTGTACGTTGCCAACGAGCAGGACCGCTTCCTGAACGCCCTTGCCGGTGTTTCCGATCCGGAGACCAAGCGCAAGATCATTGGCCGCGAATTCATCCGCGCCTTCGAAGAAGCAGAACGCGCCATCATGGCCGAGGCAGCTTCAGAAGGCGAAGAGATCAAGTTCCTGGTTCAGGGCACCCTCTACCCCGATGTTGTTGAATCCGGCGGTGGTGAAGGCGCAGCCAACATCAAGAGCCACCACAACGTAGGCGGTCTGCCCGAGGACCTGCGCTTTGAGCTCGTTGAGCCGTTGCGTGCCTTGTTCAAGGACGAGGTCCGTGCCGTGGGCGCCGAACTGGGCCTGCCTGCCGAAATCGTTGGCCGCCAGCCGTTCCCCGGCCCCGGCCTAGGTATCCGCATCGTCGGCGAAATCACCGGCGAACGCCTGGAACTGCTGCGCAAGGCTGATGCCATTGCCCGCGCCGAGCTCACAGCTGCCGGCCTGGACAATGAAGTGTGGCAGATGCCCGTAGTGCTGCTCGCCGATGTGCGCAGCGTGGGCGTCATGGGTGACGGCCGTACCTACGGTCACCCCATTGTGCTCCGTCCGGTGTCCTCCGAGGACGCCATGACGGCTGACTGGTCACGCCTTCCGTACGATCTGCTGGCCAAGATCTCCAACCGAATCACCAATGAGGTGGAAGGCGTAAACCGCGTTGTTTTGGACGTCACGTCCAAGCCGCCGGGAACCATTGAGTGGGAGTAAAACCCACAGGACCACTGGGGAGTACCGGAAAAGCCGTTTTTCTGGCTTTATTTGGTGCTCCCCAGTGTGCCGAACAGGCATTAAAAGGCTAGGGGCGATAGCCTAAATTGCATGTCAGTATGGTCAAGACCGTTTCGCTCAAGTGCAGAGAAGAAGGCACCCGTGTCCGAAGTTGCAAGCCTCAATGTGAGTTCACCTGAACTCCAATCCTGGCTTGCTGGATTGGATTCCTATTCCGGAGCCGATACCGCCCTTGCCTTCGTAAAAACCGAGCATGGCAGCATCAGCCTCACGCACGCCCACCCCTCCGGACTGGCGCAGCTCTTGGCTGGCCGCAAAACCCGGCTATCCACGCTGATTCGCGAACCCGAACACTACGCAGCTGCCAAGCGGGCCGCCGCTGCGTTGCGGGCCAAGATCTTTGAGCTGAGTACCGATCGCGGGATCGACGTCGGCTACCTCGCCGCCGGGATGGCCCGGTGGTCTGCCTTGGGCGATGACCATGAGGCAGTCAATGCACCCGTGCTGCTGGCCGCAGTCGCACTGACGGTGCGTCCGGGCCAGGACGACTACGAACTCCAGCTCATGGAGCAGGCACAGATCAATCCCGCGCTGGTCAAGCACCTGAGCGAACACACCAACATCCACGTTGATGCTGCCGCTCTGGGCCGGCTCGCGTACAGCACCGCACGCTTTGATCCCACCCCCGTGCTGGATCGCGTCCGGAACATGCTGGCACCCATTTCAGGGTCCACCGTGGAGCATGAGCTGGTGGTTTCCAGCTTTGGCTTCCTCAATGACAACCTGAGCGACCCTGCCCTGATGGCGGGCAGTGAACTGCTGGAGCTGTTGCAGCGTCACAGTGAGGACGATGTCCTTCCGGTTGAACTGGAACCGGACTTTTCCAGGTTCACGTCCTTGGATGATCGCCGTCCGGAGGATGAAATCCTGGTGCGCGACGCCGATCGGCAACAGCAATACGTGCTGGACATGATCCGTGCAGGGGATTCGGTGCTGGTCTCAACCCCTCCGGGCACCGGGCAAACCCAAACAGCCATCAATGCGATTGCCCAGCTGGTCCATGACGGCAAGAGCGTTTTGGTGGTGGGCGAACGTCGCGGCACGCTGAACGAGTTGGCCCAGATCCTCACCGAGCATGATCTGGACTCCTTGATGCTCCAGCTCAGCGCCCAAAGCGGGCCGCAACAAATCAAATCCCAGCTCATTCGTGCCATCACACGCAACGAAAAAGCTGTTGAGCCCAAGCTGGCCAATCTGCACGAGACCTTGGTTGATCACCGGCACCAGCTGGTGGACCACGTGGCGAGCCTGCACAATGTCCGCGAGCGGTGGGGCTGCTCACCGTATCAGGCCATGCAGTCGCTGGCGGAGCTGACCTCCATACATCCGGCACCGGCCACCACTGTGCGGCTCAAGCGCAGCGTGTTGGACAGCATCCGTGACCGCAAGGAACTGACAGGGCGTTTGCGCCGTGCCGCGGCCTTGGGCGCGTTTAGCCAGGTGGCCGTGAGTAGTGCCTGGCACGGTGCCCGCATGGTCACCCGCAAGGAAACTGAAGTGGCCTACTCACTGGCCGAGCAGCTCCATGAGCAGGTTCCCCTCTTTGCCGCCAAGATGCGCGAGGTGGCTGAATTTGGCCAGATCACCCAGGGCGTTACCTTTGCCGACTGGGGCCTTCAACTGAACATGCTGGTGGCCATCCGCGAGAGCTTGGACAAGTTCAACGCCGATATTTTTGACTGGTCCACCGAAGACATGATCGCTGCCACCGCCACGGCTGCCTGGCGGCGTGAGCGCGGCATCGAAATGCCTGCCCTGCAGCGTGCACGGTTCCGCCGCAACGCCAAGGACTTGGTGCGCCCGGGCGTTCACATTGCCGATCTGCATGAGTCATTGGTTCTGGTGAATGAGCAGAGTGCCCTGTGGGCCGAGGCCGCCACCAGCAAGCGCCACCCCACGGTACCTTCGGGCCTGGCCGAGCTGAACCGAAGCTATGCGGCACTGCGGGAGAAGCTGCTGACCTTGGGTGCGGTTCTGGAGCGCACAGTGGATGGCGGTGACCTGCTGAACTTCAACGCTGGCGAGCTGGTTGGCCGTCTGGAGGCCTTGGTGGCGTCCAAGGAAACGTTGGAGACGCTGCCTGAGCGCACACTGTTGCTGGACGGCCTGCGCGAGCAGGGACTGGGCGAATTGCTGGCTGATCTGGCTCACCGTGAGGTTCCCGCCGAGCAGACCGGGTCAGAGCTTGAATTGGCGTGGTGGCAGTCTGCCCTTGAGGCGATGATTAGCGGGGATGAATACCTTGCCATGTCCGACGGCGCCAACCTGCGCCGTTTGGAGGCCGAGTTCCGCTTGGCTGACCAAACCCATGTTGCCTCCGGGCCCGGCCGCATTCGCTGGCGTTTGGCGCAGCAGTGGACTGAAATCCTGGCTGGCCGCAACCGCCAGGGCGAAATGCTGCGCAACGTTTTGAAGGATGGCCGGGTTTCCTTGGCCGCACTGAGTGCTCAAGCGCCGGACTTGTTGCGCAACTTGGCTCCCGTGTTTGTGCTGAGCCCCCTGGTGGTGCCCACGGCAATCCCCTCCGATTACCGCTTTGATGCAGTGATTATCCTGGATGCCGAATCAACATCATTGCAATCGGCCCTGCCAGCGTTGGCCCGTGCCGACCAAGTGGTTGCCTTTGGGGATGAGCAAACAGCCTGCCCCAAGAGTTTCACCGTGGCTGTCAGCTCACCGTCGCAGCGCGGCAGCGAGCAACACCCACTGGAAAGCGTTTTTGGTGCACTGTCGCGCGTGTTGCCGCGCCACCGCCTGACGGTTTCCTACCGTGCCGTGGATGAAGAGTTGGTCCGCCAGCTCAGCAATGGTTTCTACGACGCCCAGCTCGAACGCCTGCCCGATGGCCGCGCCGTGACTGGCCTTGAACGCTCACTCACCGTGGACTACCTGCCTGACGGCAAGGGCCTGCCGGGTGCTGGCGACGGTGGTGTCGAGTCAGTGGTGGCTGAGGTGAACCGCGTTGTGGACCTGGTGTTTGAACACGCCAGGGTACGTCCGCGCGAGTCGTTGGCGGTTATTACTGCCAGTGACCGCCACGCGGTACGTGTGGCGCAGGCCATCCGGATCCACATGGCCAACCATCCTTTGCTGGGCGAGTTCTTCGCATCCGGTCCTGAGTCTTTCCGTGTGGTCACGGTGGACAGGGCTGCCGGCTTGGTCAGGGACAGGGTTATCTTCTCCCTAGGTTATGGCCGGACACCCCATGGCCGCGCCCTGCATGGCTTTGGTCCGTTGTCCGAGCCTGATGGCCGCGCCAAGTTTGCGCTGGCCATGACCCGTGCCCGGACTCATATCCACATCTTGACCTGCTTCCGTCCCGAGGATCTGGACGAGCAGCGTTTGAGCTACGGCGCCACCGACTTCTTTGAGCTGCTGGACCGTGAACTGGCCGGGAATTCGTTGTTGGGCACACCCGCATCGCGCGCCCAGGACAGCGAACGGATCACGGGTGAAGACCCCTTGGTGGCCGACCTTGCCGACAGGCTCCGTGCCCGCGGGGCCCGCGTGTGGCACCACTACGACGGCGCCCTGGACATGGCGGCAGCCCCGGATCCCATCCAGTTGTTGGGCCGCGCCGAGCATGAGATCCCTGTCCCTGTGGCAGTTGAATCGGATGGCACCGCCAAATACCAGAACATGAGTGTGCGTGAGCGGAGTCGCCTGCGGCCCGAGATGCTGGAACGCCTGGGTTGGCGCTACGTTCCGCTGTGGACCATTGAAGTCTTCACGGATCCCTCGAGTTGTGCCGACCAAATTGGCCGTTTCCTGGGCCTGTCCTCCACAGCTGGCGACGCCGATCTGGCCTCCCTGATGGGCACCTCCTTGGATACGTCAATGACGGCCGTGATCGATTCGCCCCGTTCGCGGCGGCGCAGCGGAACAGCCGCCGAGACAAACAACGACGCAGTCGAAGCGCCCGGGGAAACCCAGAGCGAGGACATGGCGCCGGAACTGGAACAAGATTTAGTGAGTGCTGAAAGCGAGAAGTCAGTGAGTGAGCAGGCTGCGAATATGAACGAGACTGAGTCAGCGGCTGAAACCACTGCCGAGGCCATGGCCGAACCGGCTGCAGAGTCCGCTCAGGAGGCGGCCGGCGACTTGGCACCGTCATCGGATTCGGGCGTCTTGCCCAAGGTAGCTCCGCACGACGCCGACCACACCTGGGGCGACACACCCACAGCCAAGGGCCATGACGAATGGCTGCGCGAGAACAAACCCCCGCACTGGGGCTAAAGACTAAAAGGATCACCATGGCTACTTCGCCACAAATTCCAGGAATGGGCGCATTCGTGGACAAGAACCCCGGGGCGTCCATGCCGGAAACTCCAGGGCTTGTTAAAGTTGCAGCCAGACTCTTGGGACTTTGCGCCGTTGTGCAGATTGTTGCGAGCATTTTTGGCCTGATCTATGCATCCTCTCCTGAACGGCTTGCCGCCATCCAAGCGCAGATCGATGTCATGAGCGGGGACGTGCCCAGCCTGGAATTGATGCGCAACATGGGCTTGCTAACGGTGATCATGGCTGGTGTTGTGACGGTGGGAGCCT
The DNA here is from genome assembly GCF_002909415.1 of Arthrobacter glacialis. NCBI lineage: Bacteria > Bacillati > Actinomycetota > Actinomycetes > Micrococcales > Micrococcaceae > Arthrobacter > Arthrobacter glacialis. The sequence continues at coordinate 100,870 of NZ_PPXB01000013.1, forward strand.
ACCTCTTCATCAGTTTCTTCCTACTGCGCGGCCGGTCATGGGCGCGGTCAACGGCTGCTGTCCTGGTGGCACTGACGTTGATCCAGTTGGTCGGCATCAGCTTCCCGGCAGGCCTGGCAACTGTGGCGCAGCTTGTTCTGGGCGGCGTGGCCGTGGGTCTTTGCTACCTGCCTGCCAGTACCAGGTACTTTGCTGCCGCCAAGGCTGCCCGCGGCCAGTAGCACCGATTCCGGGGGAGCGTCAGTTCAGCAGTATCAGGAACACTTTCCCCCGGTTGATGGCGCCGGCCAACGGTACCGCCTGTTCGGGAGAGGCAGCAACCACCACAATCCCCTCATTCTCTTGGGCGGGAAGAAGTCCGCCGCTTTGAGGAGCCAGGGCGGGTGTCCAGAGAACGGGAACATCACTGGCGAGCACTTCATTGGTGACTGGCCCGTCCAGTCCTGCACTGCTGCTCAAAACCACTGTCACCAGCTGTCCTTGGCGCAGCAACGTCACAGTGGTGGGATCGCTCAACCGAACCGGGACTGCCTGACTGCCAGGTGGTGCACCCACTAGTAGTTCGTTACCCAGCAACGAGGCGTCGGTGAGGACTTCTCCGCGGCGGACGGGCCCTGAAAGCTGCCGGCCCGTCCACGCGGTGGTTGTGCCATTTTCTGGCGATAGGACAGATTCTGGTAGCAATGAGCCGTCTGGCACCATGGCCGGGCTGACTGCGGATTGACCAAGATCGGATGGGCTGAGAACATGCCCGGCAGGAAGGTCCCGCGCAGCAAGCAAAACGGTGGTTGTGGGAGGACTAGCAGGGGTTAGCTGCTCAACAGCAATGGCGGCTGCCGCACACAGCAGCAGAGCTGCCACAAGTCTTCGTCGGCGCATCACCAGACGAAAGAATTTCCCCCATGCTGTTTGTGGTGATGTCCGTCCCGACCAATGTCGGGATCGCCACGCAGGTCCTGGGTACGTGGGCGGAGGTGCGGGAACACGATTTGCTTTCATGCACCCACGCTAAGGGTACGCGCCCGCCCGCAAAAGTGGCTCTCGCCCTATTGTGGACAGTGCATGGCACAGCTGTCCCTGTGGAGGAACTAAAGGATGGAAGAGAGCCCGACGAGAGCCCAAATCTCCGTGATACTAGGCGGCACCAACAGTGGCGGCCTTGGCTGGCGCTGCGCTGTTGGAGGTGCTGCTGGAACTTGAACTGCTGCCAGCGGAACTGCTTGCCGGGGCCGGCTCTGAGCTGGTGCTTGCCGTAGCTGCCACCGAGCTGGAGGTGGAGCGGGAATCGGTGCGGTAGAAACCGGTGCCTTTGAAGACGACGCCAACGGAGTTGAACTTCTTGCGTAGATTTCCGCGGCATTCCGGGCAGACAGTCAACGAGTCATCGGTAAATGACTGCTGAATATCAAAAGCATGGCCGCAATCTTTGCAGGCGTAGGCATACGTGGGCACTAATTTTCCTCCTGGATACATGCGTTGGAACCCTAACCGCCAGTCGCGTGGCTGGCAGTCCATGGTCCCAAGCGCTAATTCTACCATCGCAAGCTAGAACGCCTCAGGGCTCCTGGGCATTCCCGTTACCTAGGGGTGGGCCGCAGCGTTGGTAGCCGGCTGGAGTGAGTGCATGGGTGACTCGTGTATCGAGGAAATCATGGGGGAGCAGCCCCGGCGCCACCAGTTCATGGGCATAGACCACGGCGGCCACGGGGAGAGCCGGAATGGTGGCCAAGAACCTGTCGTAGTAGCCGCCACCCTGCCCCAAACGCACACCTGCTGTGTCCACGGCTAGTGCGGGAATCAGGATGGCTTCCACCGAACCCAGTGCGGCAAAGGAGAGTCGCGGGCCAACTGGTTCCATGACCGGTGCCAGGGTGCTCTTGGCCATCTGGATTCCCGGGTGCCAGAGAGTCCAGCTCAGCCGATATTCGGGCTCGCATACCGGAACATAGACCGTGTGCCCGGCCGCCGTCCACGCCTCTAGCAGCGGCGCAGTTGGTGGTTCATGGCCCATGGAGACGTAGGCGCATGCGGTCATGCCAGCAGCGGCTGGGGCCAACATGTCCAAGGAAGCCAACCAGTCAAGCCCCACGCGGGCCAGCTCAGGGCCGGCGGCTGGCGCCACGGACTGGCGCTGGGCGCGGATTTGGGCCCTCCACTCGGCTTTGCTCATTGTGCTCATGTCTGTCCGCTCGAGGTGGGGAATACTGGCCTAAGCAACACTATCCATGATTTCGCTTGGAATTCCGCTAACCTTGGGGCATGACTCCTGCACAGCGCGTTCGTAAAGCGGTAATTCCCGCAGCCGGTTTGGGCACTCGATTCCTGCCAGCAACCAAAGCCATGCCCAAGGAAATGTTGCCTGTTGTTGACAAACCAGCCATCCAATATGTTGTCCAGGAGGCAGTAAGTGCCGGACTGACAGACGTTTTGATGATCACAGGCCGCAATAAGCGGGCTCTTGAAGACCACTTTGACAGGGTTCCCGTCACCGAGCAGTTGCTGCAGGAAAAGGGCGACGTCGAGCGCCTCGCCGCTGTCCAGCACGCCACGGATTTGGGCGAGATCCACTATGTCCGCCAGGGCGACCCCAAGGGGTTGGGGCATGCAGTGTTGCGCGCCAAGACCCATGTGGGCAACGAGCCGTTTGCCGTGTTGCTCGGCGATGACTTGATTGACGAGCGCGATGAGCTGCTCACCGCCATGATTGCCGTGCAGGAACGCACCGGCGGCTCAGTGGTGGCCTTGATCGAGGTTCCGCAGAACAAGATCTCCTCGTACGGTTGCGCCGACATGACAGTCATTGAAGGCGAAGACTACGTTCGCGTCAACCACCTGGTCGAGAAGCCGGCCATCGAGGACGCACCGTCCAACCTGGCCGTCATTGGCCGCTACGTGCTCCACCCGGCCGTCTTTGAAGTACTGGAAAACACCCCTCCGGGCCGTGGCGATGAAATCCAGCTCACCGATGCGCTGCAGACCCTGGCCACGATGGACGGCGAAGGTGGGGGCGTGTATGGCGTCGTATTCCGTGGCCGCCGCTATGACACTGGCGACAAGTTGAGCTACCTCAAGGCAGTGGTGACCTTGGCTTGTGAAAACGAAGAGTTGGGCTCGGACTTGCGTGAATGGCTGGGCGAGTTCACAGCCGACTTCCAGGTCTAAGTTCATGTGGGGGCAGGCCATCTGGCCGGTGACCTTGGAAAGCGGCGATTTGGTCCTGCGCCCCATCAAGCTTCGTGACAAGGCGGAGTGGAGCCAGGTACGCGCCAGAAATGCTGCCTGGCTTCAGCCGTGGGAGGCCAGCAACCCTGCCAGCCAGGGCCAGTTGCCCACCTTTGGTGGAATGGTGCGGGTCTTGAATCAGCAGGCGCGTGAGGCGGCGGCATTGCCGTTCATCATTACTGAGCGTGTCCCGGGCAAGTCAAAACCGGCCATTGCGGGTCAGCTGACTGTTTCCTCCATCATGTGGGGATCAGCCATGTCTGCCACCTTGGGATATTGGGTGGATCAGGACCGTGCCGGGCGTGGCATTGTTCCCACGGCCGTTGCCATGGCTACGGACCATTGCTTCCGGCAGCTAGGACTGCACCGCATGGAGATCAACATCCGCCCGGAGAACGTGGCGAGTTTGCGTGTGGTGGAGAAGCTGGGCTTCAGGGATGAGGGCCTGCGTCCTCGTTACCTGCACATCAACGGCCAGTGGGCTGACCATAGGAGTTTTGCCCTCACTGCTGAAGAGGTCCCCGAGGGGATCCTGACCCGGTGGTTGGCCAGCCGGTAGGAATCAGGTGGTGGGTTGACCGACATCGGATGTAAGAAGTGTCAGATTTATTCCCTTAGCTTGCGACACACCGCCAGTAATGCCGGTGGCGACATGTTTCCCCTCTAGGGTTGAAATGTGGCCGGACACGTGTTGCGAGCCCACCCAATCCAGCAGTTGCAGGAGACGTCAATGGAAAGCATTACTTCCGACGCCCACACCCACGTGGAGCCGGGACCTTCAACGGTCGTGCCCTCGCCAGCTGACAAGCCTTTGAAAATCCGCTGGGGCAGAACCCTGGTTGCCTGCCTGGGTCTCATGGCATTGCTGGTGGCTGGTATTTCCGGCGCGCTGAGCATGCTGTCTGTGACCACTTCCGGCTTGACCTGGGCATCCCTCGCCGTGTTTGGCTTGGTGATTGCAGGCCTCCGCACGCTTGCTGTGCGTGACCAAAATATTCGCCGTGCCGCCCGAGTTGCTGCAAATGATGCAGCAAGAGCGACTTCCGCGCAGGCCTCCACGCCCGCTCCGGAATTGCGTGAGACCACACTCTTTGATGGTGCAGAAGGCGCTCCGCCGGCGCCTGTGCAGAAACCACTCACGGCAGAGGAATTGCGCGCTGCCGCTTTGCGCGTTGCTGCCAAGGGAACCGCCGACGCCAAGTTGGCACACACCCAAACCCTCGCTGAGGGTGAGTTGGAGGTCGAAACATGGGAGCCGGTAGAGGTCCCCGTGCCCGGCTACGTGACTGCCGCCCGCGCAGCGTCGAAGGCCGAGCCTTTGGCTATTCCTATTGCCCCCAAATCCGCCGGCACCTCCATCAAGGCTGACCAGGCCGGTGTGGGTGTTGCCGGTGACCACGAAGGCGTTGCGGCTGTTCCCGATGTTCCCGGCCGGGGCGCCCCGGTTGTGGTCGCGCCCGCTGTGGTTGCACCGTCGGCGATTGCTCCTTCGGAGCGCGGAAGCTACGCCCTGAACAATTTGGACGACGTCCTCCAACGCCGTCGGGCCTAATAAACTTTTAGCCTCCCGAACGGGGAGTAGTTGTTGATGTTTTCCAAAAACATCAACAACTACTCCCCGTTCGGGAGGCTGTTTTGTCCCTCTAGGCGTAGTGTTTGAGCCATGGTTTTGATTGCGGTTGCAGGCGGTACGGGACTGGCTGGCCGGGCCGTTATTGAAGAGGTTCTGGCCCGAGGGCACAAGGTGCGCTCATTGACCCGGCGGCCTCCATCTGCCGAGGCGCGGGTGGCGGGAGCGGAGTACGTCCACTGCGACTTCCACACTGGCGAGGGCGTTGCGGCGGGGCTGCTTGGTGTTGATGCGCTGGTTGAGACGCTGGATGCCCGATCCGGCGCTGGGTTGCGGGCGCTGCCGGTCACCTCGGTGGCTGTCTTGAACGCGGCCGCCGCGGCGGGCGTTAAGCGGTGCGTTTTGCTGACCATTGTCAGGGCAGGGGAGTGCTCCGTGGGCTACTACCAGGCGCAGGCGGCGCGGGCCCTGAGTTACGAGCACTCGGGCATGGCGACAAGCGTTGTGTATTCCACCCAGTTTCACAATCTGTTGGCGGGCATTTTTTCTGCAGGTGCCAAAGTTGGTGTCATTCCAGCCTTCCGTGGTGTCTCCTTTCAAACAATTGCGACGGCGGACGTGGCGCGTGTGCTTGTTGGGGAGGCACTGGTTGAGGATCCCGGGCACAGGCCAGTTCTCGCTGGTGGGCCCGAAGTGCAGGCCATGGCGGAGCTGGCGAAGGAGTGGAAGGGCGTCACCGGCAGCAAGGCTCGCGTGACAACTATGCCGCTGCCGGGCTCCTTTGGCACGTTCCTGCGGCTCGGCAAGAATTTGATTCCGGAGCATGCCGTGGGTCAGCAGAGCTTTGGGCAGTGGCTGCAATCGATGACCCACGTTAGTTGACGGCCCTTTCGGGTTCGGCGTGAGTCATCCCTTGGAATCCACCCGATTGCAGGACTAGTCTATGAAAACGGCAGTGCACGCACTGCCAAGGGGCTATGGCGCAGTTGGTAGCGCGCTTCGTTCGCATCGAAGAGGCCAGGGGTTCGAATCCCCTTAGCTCCACCGCCGGGTGCCGCCGTGAGGGTATCAACTCCGGCGGTGAAAAATGCTCATTTCGGACCCTGTTTGGCATAGATGCCCGTCACACGTGTATGGTTGTCACGCCGCCACTTTTGGCGGTTGTCATCGGGATTGTAACTTTCGGCAATAACCTGGGACGCCACGCCTCGCGCAGCAATTTGCAGGGGCGATCCGTCTGTCTTTGTCCGAGGTTCCATCCTGACTGCGCAATTCGCGTGGGCCGCCAACGTTGCCGCCCGTCACGCACCAGCTGCGTTTCTTCTGCATGGTCCCCCTCGGCTCAGATTCTGGCTTCGACGACGTCGTCAAGCTACGAGCGAAGGGAATTGTAGTGTTCAAGCAACTTTCAAAGATCGGCAAGGCATTCATGCTGCCGATCGCCATCCTGCCGGCAGCCGGTTTGCTGCTGGGTATCGGCGGGGCCCTCTCCAACCCCACCACCGTCGCGGCTTACCCCGTGCTGGACAACCATGTCCTGCAGGGCATCTTCGGCGTCATGTCGGCCGCCGGCGCAACGGTCTTTGACAACCTGGCGATCCTGCTCGCCGTCGGCCTGTGCATTGGTCTGGCCAAGCGTGACAAGGGAACCGCCGCACTGGCCGGTGTGGTGGGGTACCTGGTCATGGTGGCCACCATCAAGTCACTTTTGGGGATCTTTACCCCCGACGCCGCAGCGATTGACACCGGTGTGGTTGGCGCACTGGTGGTGGGTGGTGTGGCTGTCATGCTGCACAACCGCTTCCACAACATTCAGTTGCCGGCCGTCCTGGGCTTCTTTGGCGGATCCCGCTTTGTCCCCATTGTTACGGCCTTTGCGGCCATCTTTGTTGGCGCTGCCTTCTTCCTCGTGTGGCCCCCCGTCCAGCTGGCGCTGGTCAACGCCGGCACGGGAATCGCCAGTATGGGCGCTTTCGGAACGTTCCTGTACGGGTCGCTGCTGCGCCTCAGCGGTGCCGCCGGCCTGCACCACATTATCTACCCCATGTTCTGGTACACCCCGCTGGGCGGCACCGAGATGGTCAACGGGGTTCAGGTGATTGGCGCCCAGAAGATCTTCTTCGCCCAGCTCGCCGATCCGAACCACGTGGGACTGTTCACAGAAGGCACCCGCTTCTTCTCAGGCCGTTTCGCCACCATGATGTTCGGCCTGCCGGGCGCCTGCCTGGCCATGTGGCACGTCATCCCCAAGGGTCGCCGCGCCAAGTACATGGGTCTGTTCGCATCGGTTGCGCTGACATCCTTCGTCACCGGCATCACCGAACCCATCGAGTTCATGTTCCTCTTTGTGGCCCCCATCCTTTACGTGGTTCACGCGGTCTTTGACGGCCTGTCCTTCCTGATTGCAGACCTGCTGAACATCAGTATCGGCAACACCTTCTCCGGCGGCCTGATCGACTTCCTGCTCTTCGGTGTGTTCCAGGGCAACGACCGCACCAACTGGCTGCTGGTCATCCCCGTGGGCATCGTGTGGTTCTTCCTGTACTACTTCACGTTCAAGTTCTTCATCAAGAAGTTTAAGTTCGGTACCCCCGGACATTTGGAAGACACGCTGGGGAACGACGCCGAGACCGCCTCCGCGGGCGACGCCGAGTTGGTTCCCGCCACAGTAGGCGACGCTGAAGCCGGCACCCCCATTCAGCGCGAAGCCGCCCAGGTTCTCGCCGCACTGGGCGGGGCCGGGAACCTGGACGACGTGGATGCCTGCATCACCCGGCTGCGTGTTTCCGTCAAGGACCCCAGCCAGGTGGACAAGGACAAACTCCGCAAACTCGGCGCCACAGGCGTTTTTGAGGTCAGCGGTGGCGTTCAGGCCGTCTTCGGCGGAAAAGCTGTCCTTTACAAAAGTGCGATTAATGAAAGCCTTGGCCTTGACGACTAATCACACGCCAAACGCTTAACCACCCTAGGAGTCAATCAGATGCTGAAAATGTTCAAGAAAAAAGGCGAACAGATCTTCGCGCCGGCCGCCGGTTCCGTCATGGCCCTTGCCGAGGTGCCGGACCCCGTCTTCGCCAGTGGCGCCGTTGGTGAGGGATTCGCCGTCGAACCTACCGAAGGTTCCTTTGTGAGCCCGGTCGATGGGGAACTGATCCTGGTTGCCAAGACGCTGCATGCCTACGCGGTCCGCACCGACGCCGGAGCCGAGATCTTGGTCCACATTGGCATGGACACGGTCAAGCTCAAGGGTGAAGGATTCACGGCTCACCGGGCAAAAGGGGAACAGGTCAAGCAGGGCGATGTCATCATCACCTGCGACCTGGCCCAGATGGCGGCATTGGTTCCGTCAATGGTGACACCGGTGCTGGTGACCAACGGCAAGGACTTTGTCATCGCCGAGACGCAAATCGGTGCTGCCAACGGAACGCCAGTCATCACCGTTCGGAAGAAATAACATGATGCCCGTCACGGGTGCCGCCTGCGCCCAGACATGTGCCAGGATCGCATCACCATGGAGCTGACTCAGGGATCCTCCGCAACCATCAAGAGGGTCTACAACAACAACGTTCTCCTCGCTGAACTCAGCGACGGCAGCGAGATGGTTCTTGTTGGCAAGGGAATCGGCTTCAACCACAAGCCGGGCGAAGCCGTTGACCTTGAAACTGCGGATCAAAGGTTCGTTCCTGACGGCAGCTACGCCGCCAGCCACGTTGCCGACATCCTCAGCGACGCTCCGCTGGAACAGATCGAGCTGGTTCAGGAAATCATGGCGATGGCCCAGACAGAGCTGAAATTGGAGCCCCGGCAGTCGCTGCTGGTCCCGATTCTGGATCATTTGGGCTTCGCCGTGCAGCGCGCTCGTGACGGCATCAAGGTTGACTTCCCGCTCAGGTGGGAAGTGGCCCAGCTATACCCGGCCGAAGGAAATTTGGGGCGGCGCGTTGTGGCACTCATCATGGAGCGGTTGGGCGTGCAGTTGCAGGAAGACGAGTGGGTGGCGTTCGCCCTGCACTTCGTCAACCAGCAATGGTCCAAGGCCGATTTTTCCAAGACTGTCTCCATGACCGAGACCATCGCCCGGGCGTTTTCACTACTGTCAGTGCGGTGGGGCAAGAACATTGATGAGAATGCGCTCAGCGCTTCACGCTTCGTGACCCACCTGCGTTATCTCTTTGCGCGCTCGGCCGAGGCCACTGGTGCCAACTCGATCCGGGTGGATGTCCTGGCATCCGTCCGCCAGGCCTACCCGGAAGCGGCGGATGCCGCCCTGGAGGTGGCCAAGCTCATTGGTGGCGCTCTTCGCCGGGAACTTGGGGATGACGAGGTCTCCTACCTGGCACTGCATACAAGTCGGCTCTATGTCGAGATGCTCAATACTTAGGATTCTTTCATGATTGACAATGCTATAGCCACCACCGGAACAGGTGTTGTGGCTGGGCTTGGCTATGCGCCCGCGCTTTGGGTGAAGCCAGCGCCCATCCTGCCCCACAGTACTGATGCCGTGGTTGCCGAGGAGGCCCGGGAAGCCGAAATTGCCCGCTGGAAAGCAGCCGTTGAGACGGTGGCGGCCAGGCTCGCAGCCCGGGCGGCGGCTGCCACGGGAGCGGCCGCCGAAGTCCTCGAAGCAACAGCAGCCCTGGCGGCGGACAAGGGCCTCCAACGGACAACAGTCAAGCTCATAGCGGCAGGGTCCACGGCTGAAGCCGGCACCGTCACGGCCATAGCGGCGTTCATCGCGAAGTTTGAAAAGCTCGGTGGCCTGATGGCCGAGCGGGCCACTGATCTTGGCGACATCCGCAACCGGGTCATTTCCGCGCTGCTGGGCTTGCCGGAACCCGGCGTCCCCACTCCACTTACCCCCATCATCCTGCTCGCCGAAGACCTCGCCCCGGCGGACACGGCAACGCTTGACCCGGCCTTGATTCACGGCATTGCAACCCGACTGGGCGGACCCACCAGCCACACGGCCATCATTGCCCGTCAGCTTGGAATCCCCTGCGTGGTGGCTGCCGCGGACCTGGCTGACATTCCTGACGGCACCCTGGTCCTCATTGACGGGGCCGCCGGCACTGTGGCGGTTGGGGCAGATCCGGCTGAGGCTGAGGCCAAGGTCCTTGCGGATGCTGCACGCCGCAAGGCCGTGCAGTCCTGGCAGGGGCCCGGCCGCACCAAGGATGGAACCGCCGTCGAAATTCTGGCCAACGTTCAGGACGGCGCCGGCGCACGGGCGGCGGCACAATTCCCGGCACAGGGAGTGGGGCTCTTCCGCACGGAATTGTGCTTCCTGTCTGCACAACACGAACCGTCGGTGGCCGAACAGGCCAGCATCTACGGTGAAGTCCTGGCAGCCTTCCCCGGACAAAAGGTAGTCATCCGCACGCTCGACGCCGGATCCGACAAGCCCGTGCCTTTTGTGGCGCACCCTGATGAGGAGAATCCGGCGTTGGGGGTGCGGGGCATCCGCCTGGGCAACGCCGACCAGGGATTGCTGGAGCGCCAGCTCGACGCCGTTGCCCTTGCCGCAGAACAGCAGGGCGTGACCGCGGCCAAGGTGATGGCACCCATGGTGGCCACCATCGATGAGGCACGCAACTTTGCCGCAGCCTGCCGTTCGCGAAAGCTTTCGCCGGGGCTCATGGTTGAGGTGCCGTCCGTGGCGTTGCTCGCCGACGCGTTCCTGGCAGAAGTGGACTTCATGTCCATCGGAACCAATGACCTCACGCAGTACACCATGGCCGCCGACCGCATGGCACCATCCCTTGCTGCACTGACAGACCCGTGGCAGCCGGCAGTTTTGCGCCTCATCCGCCTCGCTGCCATGGCCGGCGCCAGTGCCCAAAAGCCGGTTGGCGTCTGTGGCGAGGCGGCGGCAGACCCGCTGCTCGCCTGCATCCTGGTGGGGCTGGGCCTGACTAGTCTGTCCATGGCACCCAACGCCGTGGCCGCCGTCGGCCTCCAGCTTGAATCCGTCACGCTCGAGCAATGCCAGCGGGCAGCCGTCGCCGTCCTCCGCTGCACCACGGCACGTGCGGCCAGGGCCACGGCCCGCGAACTGCTTTCATAATTCACCCAAGAAATGTTCCAAGGAGTAAACGAACGACCACCCAAACAGTTGTAGTTGGATCCCCCGTGGGCCTGCACGCCCGCCCCGCCGCCCTGATTGCCAAGGCCGCAGGTGCCTACGACGAGGAGATCCTGCTGGTCCTGGACGGCGAGGAAGCAGATGCCGCCTCGTCATTGATGATCATGACCCTCGGCGCAGACTTTGGCGCGAGCGTCACTGTTGAGTCGGAGAACGCCGACGCCGTGGCGGAAATCGCCTCGTTGATCGCCAAAGACCTGGACGCCTAACGGATCACCCCAGTTGGTACAAGGCACCCCGCTCATTGGATCGGGGTGCCACTTCTTTAAGGAGTATTTCCAGCCACATGTGCCTCTAGACGCGCCTGCATCTCCCTGTAAGAGGTGGCCGCCAGAGGTTGTTTGCCGTCGCGCAGGGCGTTGGCCACGTTCACGGCCGCGTCCACGGATGCGCGGTAGGGCAGCGAACCGGAACTCACGCGCCGGACCCCTAATTCCCACAGCTCGGAAACGCTCAACGAGGGGTGTGCCAGCAGGTTGACCGGCAGCCAAATCCCGGCGGTGAGGCCCCGAATGTCCTCCGGATCCGCACCGCCGGGGACAAAGATGCCGTCGGCCCCCGCATCGGCGTATGCGCGGGCACGGCGCAGCACAACGTCCACGGCGGCTTGTTCGCCAAACCAGAAGTTATCCACCCGCGCATTGACGAACATGTCCTGGCTGCGGCGCTTGACGGCGGCGATCTTGGCGGCAAAGGCCGCTGGAGCCACCAGATGCCCGTCCGTGATGTCCTCAAGGTTGACCCCGGCCACGCCCAGGGCCGCCAGTTCGGCCACAAAGTCAGCGACCTCGGCAGGATCGTCGGAATAGCCGTCTTCGCTGTCCACCGTGATGTGGACAGCCAGCCGGCACAATTGCGCTGCCAGCGCGGCGGTTGCCGCCTTGCCGGTCCGGCCGCCGTCGGGCAGGCCCGCACTGGCCGCGATGCCAAAGCTCGTGGTGCCGACTGCGGGATAGCCCGCTGCAGCAAATGCCAGGGCCGAGCCAGCGTCCCAGGCATTGGGCAGCAGAAGCGGTGCATTACCGCGGTGGAGTTCCCTAAACGTGGCCATGTCCATTCCCATTCCAAACCAGACGAGCAACCCGAATCGCCCCCAGCCTACAAGCGTGGCAGGAGGACGCCAGGATGCAATGGGCACAACAGAACGCGGCCCCGCTCGCGTCCCCGGAACCATTGATTCTGCTCCTGCCCGGGTATATCGTTAACTATCGCTGAGTATCGTTCACGAGTGGTTGAGGAGAGCATGATGCATAATTCATTCCCGGCAGGCGGGTTTTTTGGCAACAACATGGATGGCATGTGGCAGGCCGTTGAGGAGTTGCGTTCACGGTTCGAGAAGCCCTCGGGCACGCGCGCGGGCCGCGGCGAGGTGCGATCGGCGGTGCTGGCACTACTCGCGGAAAAGCCCATGCACGGCTACCAGATCATCCGTGAAATCGAGGAGCGCAGTGGTGGCAGCTGGAAACCAAGTGCCGGCTCCGTCTACCCAACATTGCAGCTGCTGGCTGATGAGGGGCTCATCAGTGCTGAAGAATCCAACGGCCGCAAGATTTACTCGCTGACCGAGGCGGGCCGCGAGCCTGTGGCGGGAACAGATGTGTCAGCGCCGTGGGACTCAACGGGTCCTGCGCAGGGTGGCGGGTTCGCGGCGTTGCCCAAGGCTGGCATGGAGCTTGCGCAGGCGGCTGCCCAGGTTGGCCGTACAGGCACGTCGAAGCAGGTGCAGGAGGCCGTTGCGGTGCTCGATGAGGCACGGCGCAAACTGTATTCGATCCTCGCCCAGGACTGACGTAGGTGGCGTCGGTTCGTGGCGGCCGGGCAGATCCTGTGCCCGGTGCCGGGAACACCCGTGCCCGCTACCGCCGCATCCTGCGCTTCGCCGCGTGGCATCTGACGGTGACCTGGTGGTTTGAGCTGGTCCTTCCCCGGCTGGGCCTGGCCAGGGTTGCCAACCGCACCCGGGCCAAGAGGATGCGGCGTTTCGCGCAGCGTTTCCATGCCCTTGCGGTGGACCTGGGCGGTTTGATGATCAAGGTTGGCCAGTTCATGTCGTCCAGGCTCGATGTGCTCCCGCCGGAAATCACTGCCGAACTGGAGGGGCTGCAGGACGAGGTGCCGCCCGTCCCGTTCCCTGCCATTCGTGCCCTTGCCGAGGCGGAGCTGGCAGCGCCGTTGAACAAGGTGTTCGCCTGGGTTGAGGAGACGCCCATAGCTGCCGCATCCCTCGGGCAGGTTCACCGGGCACAGCTTCTTCCCGCCAATGCCGCCGACACCGGGCTCCACCAGGTGGTGGTGAAGGTACAGCGGCCGGGCATCGCGGAAATTGTGGATGTGGATCTGGCCGCACTGCGCAAGGTGGGCGGCTGGCTCAGCCACATTCGCCTCGTGTCCAACCGTGCCAACGCGCCCGCCCTGGTCGAGGAGTTTGCCCAGACAAGTCTCGAGGAGATCGACTACTTGAATGAGGCTGCCAATGCGGAACGCTTTGGTGCCGATTTCGAGAACGACAACAGGGTGGCTGTGCCCGGCGTCGTCTGGGAGCGGACCACCCGGCGGGTGCTCACGCTTGAAGATGTTACGGCGATCAAGATCACGGACACGAAGGCGCTCCTTGCCGTGGGCATCGACCCGGCGCAGGTGGCCCCGGTTTTCGCGTCGGTCATGTTTGACCAGCTGTTCACGAACGGCTTTTTTCACGCTGATCCGCACCCCGGCAATATCTTTGTCACTCCGGTCACCGATACATCGGCTGAGCACCCATGGAGGCTGACGTTCGTCGACTTCGGCATGATGGGCGAGGTTCCGCCCAGCACGCGCTCGGGCCTGCGCAAGCTGCTGATCGCGGCTGCCTCGCGCAACGGCAAGGGGCTGGTGGCAGCGATCAGCGACGTGGGTGTGCTGGTGCCGTCGGCCGACACCGCCGAGCTCGAACGGGCCATGACGCAGCTGTTTTCCCGGTTTGGCGGGATGGGGTTCGCCGAACTGCGCGAGGTGGATCCGCGGGAGTTCCGCGATTTTGCGGTGGAGTTCGGCGACGTGGTGCGTTCGTTGCCGTTCCAGCTGCCGGAGAACTTTCTGCTCGTTATCCGCGCCATGGCGCTGACTTCTGGAGTGTGCAGCTCCCTGGATGCCCGGTTCAACCTGTGGGACTCGGTGGAACCCTATGCGGCGCGGCTGTTGCGCGAGGAGCGCGGCAACATTGTCCAGGATGTTGCCCAAGAGGCGCTCGACGTCGTAGGACTCGCCCTGCGCCTGCCAAAACGCCTGGATGGACTCATCAGCACCATTGAAGACGGGCAGCTACAAATGGCCAACCCGCGCCTGGAACGGCAGCTGGCCCGGCTGCAGCGAACGGCGCAGCGGGGGATAGGGGCCCTGCTATTCGGCGCCCTGCTCATCGCCGGATCCTTGGTTCGGGCAGATGACTCGGCACTCGGCAACATGCTAATGCTGCTTTCGGTGGTTCCGCTGCTGCATGGACTGTGGGTGGGGCGCCGCCGCTGAGCCTCGCCACCTCACTCGGAGGCTGCCCCATACCCTGTGGGCAGGTGGTGCAGGTGGTGCAGGTGGTGCAGGTGGTGCAGGTGGTGCAGGTGGTCCTCCTGGTCGTCGCCCGAGCATCTCGGGTCCTTCGACGAAGTCGTAACGGATCCAGACCCGGTGATCTTCTCGGCCAGGAAACGGCTGACGTCCGGCAAATCCATCAGCTCAGTCAGCAGCCCGAGCCCTGCCTGCGGGCCGGGCTCGGGAGAGATCAATTCCGATTGTGCTCGGGTGAGGGTCAGCACTCCTTCGGCTACCGGGTGCCGCTCGGCATCCTTCTCCAGCACGAGCACGCCCACGTTGTGCAGCCCCAGCTCGCTGGCCAGCATCATCCCCGTCGGCTCGCCGCCGCTAATGATCACCTCGAACATGTGAAACCCCCATCCAATAACTCATCTTCGTGTCTGTGGGTCCGAAGGGAGGAGCCTTCGGGGCGGTCCCCATTTTCTCAAGTACTGTGGCCGCCGCCAAGCACGGCGCCAAGTCTTGGGCGGGCAGGCCTGGTGCGTGACCGCGCATAGTTGTTTTGAGTAAATCAAAACAACTGTTAGTATTGAGTTATGGGACGGGACGCGCAAGCAGACGATTTAGAGGTACGGCTTAGGTTGGCCGGACTGAAAGTGACGGCACCCCGCGTGGCCGTTCTTGGTGTTCTTGCCACCAGTGGCCATCTGGATGCCGAAGCAGTTTTCTCCCAGGTCTCCACGCCCCTGCCGAAGACGTCCCTGCAAGCGGTCTACGGCGTTTTGGCTGCGCTGGTATCGGCCGGATTGGTTCGAAAAATCGAGCCCGCTGGCTCCGCAGCGCTTTACGAGGCCCGCGTGGGCGACAACCATCATCACATGGTCTGCCTCAACTGCAAGAGTGTGGAAGATGTGGACTGCGTAGTCGGGGAGAGTCCCTGCCTGACGCCGTCGAACATGAACGGTTTCGCCGTTCAGACCGCTGAAATAACCTTCTGGGGCCTGTGCTCCCAGTGCCAGACCGCCGTCCCATAGCCTGCAGCGCGTACGGCGCCCCCCTTTTTTGGCCAGATAGCTCCATTGCTACTGCCACCAACCACATGACGTGGCGTGATTTGTTGCGCCCTCATCAAGCAACCGCAAAGGAATTATCTTGACAACATCCACCTTTTCCTCCCGCCATCCCCATATCCGCCTGTACATGAGCGAGCATGCTGATGGGGGATCCCGAGCAGCGAGCTGGGCCCCCGCGGGAAGCTACGTGACAACTGATGCGAGGCCTGCCGCACGTCCAGGCAGCTATGTGACAACCGACGCGCAGCCGTCCGGGCCAGTGGGCACCTATGTGACAACCAGCGCGAAGCTCTCTGGTCCTGTGGGCTCATACGTGAGCTGTGCCGAGCGTTCCGCGAGGTAACAGGCGCGGCATCCTCCCGGTGGTCGGGGTGCGCCACCTAGGTGCCAAATCAACGGCGGCCCAAGATGGCCAAAAACTGGCTGTACCTTGCGCCGCCGTCGTTCTTCATGATCTGCACGGGAGTTCACCTCGTGGGGAGCCTCATCGGCTGACCTAGGATGGCAGACCTAGCGCAGCACCACGGTCCGGTTCCCCGACAAAATGATCCTGCCCTCGGCATGCCACCGGACGGCGTTGGTCAGGGCCTTGCACTCAGCATCCTTGCCAACAGCCACGAGATCCGCAGGACTGAATGTGTGGTCCACGTCGATGACCTGTTGGGCGATGATCGGGCCTTCGTCCAGTTCGGCATTGACGTAGTGGGCCGTCGCACCTACGGTCTTGACGCCACGATCGTAGGCCTGGTGATACGGCTTGGCGCCCTTGAAGCTTGGCAGGAAGGAATGGTGGATGTTGATGGCCCGTCCAGATAGTACGGACGTAAGGTTGTCACTGAGAACCTGCATGTAGCGTGCCAGAACAACCAGCTCAACCTTGTACTCCTCGACCAGCGTCAGCAACTCTGCTTCGGCGGCCGGCTTCGTTTCAGGCGTTACGGGGATGTGGTGGAACGGGATCCCGTGCCAGTCAACCAGGTCCCTGTGGGTCTCGTGATTGGAGACGACGGCAACAATTTCCACCGGCAATTCACCGGTTCGGGCGCGAAAAAGCAGGTCGTTGAGGCAATGGCCAAACTTCGAGACCATGACCATGATGCGTTCCTTGCGGACCTGCGGTTCAAGACGCCAATTCATGCCCCATTGCTGGGCCACCGGCGCGAATTCCTGCCGGAGGTCTTCAGGACTTGGCCCACCAACGCCGGCTATGAAATGAACCCTCATGAAGAAGTGCCGCACCAGCTGGTCACCGAATTGCTTGATGTCCACGATGTAGCATCCGTGGTCCAGCAGGTACTGCGCCACGGCATGCACGATCCCCGGGGATTCGTTGCAATCGAGGGTGAGGATGAATGCCCCACCCTCCTGAGGATTCGCAGGAACTTTGGCCGACGGCGTCAGCGGACCGGTGCTCATTTTCCTGCCGAGCTCTCAGCTCCGAGCGGTCCCTGCGCGGAAACTCGTTCAGATTCAAGATCTGCCTTGAACTTCGCGTAGCGGGCCCGGTGGCTGGGGGTCTTGCCTACGAGGTACCAGACCACAGCCAGCACAATGAACCACAAGGGGGTCACCAGCAGGGCAATCAGCGTATCCACCTGAGTGGTCAGGGCCCACAGGACAAAGGCAAAGAAGGCGAAGACAACATAGACCATGGGAATGCCGCCAGGCATTTTGAACTTCGAGGATTCATGCAGTTCAGGGCGGCGCCGGCGGAAGGCGAGGTAGCTGGCCAGAATGATGGACCAGACAAAGACGAAGCAGACAGCGGCCACGGTTGTGACCATTTCAAAGGCCTTGCTGACATCCTCGCCGACGTACAGCAGCACGATGCTGGAGAGGAGCAAAACGCAGGAGAGAAACAGCGCATTGTTGGGGACCTTGCGCTTGGACAACTTGGAAAACCGGAAGGGGGCATCGCCCTCCTGCGCCAGACCATAGACCATGCGGGAGGTGGAGTAGATGCCGGAGTTGGCGCTGGACATCGCGGACGTGAGGACCACGAGATTGATGATGGTGGCAGCCGCGCCGAGTCCCGCCATGGAGAACATGGCGATAAACGGGCTTTCGCCTGCGACGAACTGCGTCCAGGGAATGACCGACATCAGGATGACCAGTGCGCCCACATAGAAAAGCAGGACGCGGATGGGAATGGAGTTGATGGCCTTGGGCAGGTTCTTTTCCGGATCCTTGGCCTCGGCTGCGGTGGTTCCCACGAGCTCAATGCCCACGAAGGCAAAGACGGCGATCTGGAATCCGGCAACAAAGCCCATGAATTCATTGGGGAAGAGTCCGCCGTGGCTCCACAGGTTCGTGAAGCTCGCCGTTCCGGTGTCAGATTGGAAACGGCTGAAGATCATGAACAAGCCCACACCGATCAAGGCAACAATGGCAATGATCTTGATCAGGGCAAACCAAAATTCCGTTTCGCCAAAGGCCTTCACGGTGGTCAGGTTCAGGACCAGCAAAATTCCGATGGTGACTACCCCGGGGATCCACAGCTCGATCCCCGGCAAGAGTACCTCCGAGTAGGCCGCGATGGCGATGACATCGGCGATGCCGGTGATGACCCAGCAAAACCAGTACGTCCAGCCGGTAAAGAAGCCGGCCCATGGGCCCAAAAGATCCGCGGCAAAATCGCTAAAAGATTTGTAATGGAGGTTGCTCAACAGCAGCTCACCCATGGCGCGCATGACGAAGAACAGCATGAAACCGATGATCATGTACACAAATATCACCGAGGGGCCGGCTGCGGAGATGGTCTTGCCGGAGCCCATGAACAGGCCGGTTCCGATGGCGCCGCCGATGGCGATGAGCTGAATATGCCTGTTGCTCAGCTGCCGCTCAAGGTGGGGCTCGGCCTCGGGTGTGGTGATGGATTGGTGGATCGTCAAAGGAAGGCCCTTCGTTTAGGTGGCAGGGTGCACCACGAAGATTTGCTTCCTCCCCACTCTGTCTTGGACCTGAGAGTTTCCGCGTTTCCTTAGAAATCAAGGGGACGCTTGCACCGTCGGTGAGCCCGGATGTTCGGGCTGCTTTCCAGAGTTGCCTCGCCACGGCGGTACATGGGCCTGAGAGATTCCCGGGGAGGGTTTGCTCCTTCGGCGCCCACTTGATGTCTGCGCTTCGCACAGATGTACCGGCGGAACTCTCCCGCCGCGGATCATAGGCACTTCAAATAACTTTAGTTTGGTGACGCGAGTCACAGAATATCTTGATCTTTGACCGCGTGCAAGATGAGTTCAGTATGTGGCCGGGAGCTAGAGGTGATGTCCGGAAAAATTAGTTCGCAGGCCGGACAATGTTTGGACGGAAACAATCTATCGTGTAATGTGTGCTTCGAATCACCCATATCTTAATACGCCTTTCGAACCGTGGCGGGAGAGTCCTCCCAGCAATGTGGCGGCGCCGTAGGAGCAAATCCTCCCCAGGAATCTCTCAGGCCCCCGTACCGTCATGGTGAGGCAACTCTGGAAAGCAGCTGCGGGAAACCCCAGCTCACCGACGGTGCAAAGCGGATGACAAATCCGCGGAATCTCTCAGGTCCAAGACAGAGCGGGGAGGAACCCACCCATGCCGCACCCCCTTGGTTCGGCCGTATCTTGGAGTTCCTCATGACGATTCAGTCCAGTCAAACTGCGTTTGTAGACCGGCACATTGGCGCCCGCAAGCAGTCCCACATCGAGACCATGCTCAAGGCCATCGGCTATGACAGCGTCGATTCCCTCGTAGACACGGCTGTTCCCGATTCCATCCGTCAGGCCAAGCCCTTGGAGCTCCGTTCTGCGTTGAGCGAAGTGGAAGTGCTGGCCGACCTTCGCGCCATCGCCGCCAAGAACAAGATGGCAGTCCAGCTAATCGGTCAGGGCTACTACAACACCGTGACCCCGCCGGTGATCATGCGAAACATCCTTGAAGCCCCGGCCTGGTACACGGCTTACACGCCCTACCAGCCCGAGATCTCCCAGGGCCGCCTCGAGGCGCTGCTGAACTTCCAGACCATGGTCAGCGACCTGACCGGACTGCCCGTTGCAAACGCCTCCTTGCTCGATGAAGCCACCGCTGTAGCCGAGGCCGTGCTGCTCATGCGCCGCGCCAACAAGTCAAAGACCGCCGCAAACGGCAAGACCGTCCTGGACGCGGACCTCCTGCCGCAGACCATCGCCATCGTCAAGGGCCGAGCCGAAGCCCTTGGCTTCGAGGTGGAAGTTGCCGATCTCGCCCAGGGACTGCCCGAAGGTGACATCAACGGCGTCGTTCTTCAACAGCCCGGCGTATCCGGACGCGTCTTCAACCACGCTCCCGTGATTGCCGCAGCGAAGGAGCGCGGTGCGCTTGTCACTGTTGCCGCCGATCTGCTGGCCCTGACCTTGATCACCCCTCCCGGTGAGCAAGGTGCCGACATTGCCGTTGGTACTGCCCAGCGCTTCGGCGTTCCCCTGTTCTTTGGTGGACCGCACGCAGCGTACATGGCGGTCCGCAGCGGCATGGAACGCACCCTGCCCGGACGCATCGTTGGGGTCTCCACCGACAACACCGGCCTGTCGGCTTACCGCCTGGCCCTGCAGACCCGCGAGCAGCACATCCGCCGCGAGAAGGCCACCTCCAACATCTGTACGGCACAGGCCCTGCTGGCGATTGTCGCCTCCATGTACGCCGTCTACCACGGCCCCTCCGGGCTGAAGGCCATTGCCGAAACGGTCAACGGCCACGCCCGCACCCTGGCAGCGGCACTGCAGGCATCCGGCGTCGAACTGGCCCACACTTCCTTCTTTGACACCATCACAGTCAAGGTTCCGGGACGCGCCAGCGCACTGGTGGCCCTGGCCGAGAGGGATGGCATCAACCTGCGTTCCATCGACGCCGACCATGTTGGCATCTCCGTTGATGAAACCACGACGGCGGACATCGTGGCTCGCGTAGTCGCCGTGTTTGGAGCCGCGCCGGCAGGAGACGGCACGGACCAGGGCAGCAGCTCAGATTTCGGCTTTGCGGCGGACACCGTGCGCGGCTCTGACTTCCTGACGCACCCCGTGTTCAACACGCACCGTTCCGAAACTCAGATGTTGCGTTACATCCGCCGCCTCAGCGACCGTGACCTGGCACTTGACCGCACCATGATCCCGCTGGGCTCCTGCACAATGAAGCTCAATGCCACGGCCGAGATGGAAGCCATGTCCTGGCCAGGATTCGCCTCCATCCACCCGTTCGCTCCTGATTCCCAGACCGAAGGCTGGCGTGAACTGATCGGTGAACTGGAAGCCGATCTGGCCGAGATCACCGGGTACGACCAGGTCTCCATTCAGCCCAACGCCGGCTCCCAGGGCGAACTTGCGGGCCTGCTCGCCATCCGCGGGTACCACCTCTCACGCGGAGACGAACAGCGCACCATCTGCCTTATCCCGCAGTCGGCCCACGGCACCAACGCTGCCTCGGCCGTGCTGGCCGGCATGAAGGTTGTTGTTGTTGCCACGGCTCCCGACGGCACCATCGATCACGCGGACCTGACGGCCAAGATCGAAACCCACAAGGATCAGCTCTCGGCCATCATGATCACCTACCCGTCCACGCACGGCGTTTACGACGCCGATGTTCGCGAGGTGTGCGACGCCATTCACGCAGCCGGAGGCCAGGTCTACGTTGACGGCGCCAACCTGAACGCGCTTGTGGGCCTTGCCCAGCCCGGCAAGTTTGGCGGCGACGTCAGCCACCTGAACCTGCACAAAACGTTCTGCATTCCGCACGGCGGCGGCGGCCCCGGTGTAGGTCCCGTTGCAGCCAAGGCCCACCTGGCCCCGTTCATGCCCGGCGATGCCAACGCGGCGTCTCACGACGGTACCGGCGTCCCGATCTCGGCTACACGCTTCGGCTCGGCCGGCGTTCTGCCCATCTCTTACGCATACGTAAAGCTCATGGGCGGCAAGGGGCTGACGGAAGCTACAAAGTCGGCACTGTTGGCAGCGAACTACATCGCCTCGCAGCTCAACGAGCACTACCCGGTCTTGTACACGGGCGCCGGGGACCTGGTTGCCCACGAATGCATCCTGGATCTGCGCGATCTGACAGCCAAGACCGGTGTCACGGCAGAAGACGTGGCCAAGCGCCTCATCGATTACGGCTTCCACGCCCCTACCCTGTCCTTCCCGGTTTCCGGCACCTTGATGGTTGAGCCGACCGAATCCGAGGACTTGGCCGAGATTGACCGCTTCATCAACGCCATGATCAGCATCCGTGCGGAGATTGATCAGGTAGCTGAGGGCACCTTCACCTTGCTCGACAGCCCGTTGCGCAACGCACCCCACACGGCTGCCGCCGTAGTCGATTCCAACTGGGATCGCGGCTACTCACGAGAGCAGGCCGTGTTCCCCGTGGCCGCCCTGCGCCAAGACAAGTACTTCCCGCCCGTTGGCCGCATTGACGGTGCAGCCGGAGACCGCAACTTGGTTTGCTCCTGCCCTCCCATCGAGTCCTTCGAGGACGATGCAGCAGATTTCGAAGAAAACTGAAGCGTTCACTAACCACCACCGCGAAGGAATTCCCATGACTGAGAACCACACAGCCCTTTACGGCGAGCACGAGAAGGCCGGCGCGTCATTCACCGACTTTGGTGGCTGGCAGATGCCGCTGAAGTACTCCTCGGAGCTGGCCGAACACCACGCAGTCCGCAACGCCGCAGGCCTTTTTGACCTCTCCCACATGGGCGAGGTTTGGGTGAGTGGCCCCGACGCCGCAGCCTTCCTGGACTACGCACTTGCTGGCAAGTTGTCAGCCGTTGCCGTGGGCAAGGCCAAGTACTCGCTGATCTGCAACGCCGACGGCGGCATCATCGACGATCTGATCTCTTACCGCCGCAGCGACGAGAAGTACCTGGTGGTCCCCAACGCCGGTAACGCCGCAACCGTGGCAGGGCTCTTGGCTGAGCGCGCCGCAGGCTTCGATGTAGAGGTCAAGGATGTCTCCGCAGAGACGTCGTTGATCGCCGTTCAGGGACCCAACGCCGAAGCCATCCTGCTGACGCTGGTGCCTGCGGAGCAGCACTCCCTGGTGACCGAGCTGAAGTACTACGCTGCTGTCGATGTGACGATTAACGGCCAGGAGCTCTTGCTGGCACGCACCGGTTACACCGGCGAAGACGGCTTCGAAATCTACATCCCCAACGCCGACGCCGCCGCCCTGTGGCAGATACTGCTGACCAACGGACAAGACCAGGGGCTCATCCCGGCTGGCTTGGCCTCCCGGGATTCGCTCCGTCTGGAAGCCGGCATGCCGCTGTACGGCAACGAGCTGTCCGTCACCGGGCACGCGTACTCCGCAGGACTGGGCCCCGTGGTTTCGTTGGCCAAGGAAAGCGACTTTGTCGGCAAGGCAGCACTCGCCGCCATCAAGGAAGCCGGTGAAGGCTCCACCACAGGCCGCAAGCTGGTTGGCTTGAAGGGTCTTGGCCGCCGCTCAGCCCGCGGCCACTACCCGGTCCTGAAGGACGGCGCCACCATCGGCGAGGTCACCTCCGGCCAGCCCAGCCCCACCCTGGGCTACCCGGTCGCCATGGCCTACGTCGACGTGGCGCACGCCGAACCCGGCACCCTGCTTGACGTGGATCTCCGCGGCAAAGCTGAGGCCTTCGAAGTGGTTGCCCTGCCGTTCTACAAGCGCCAAAAGTAACTTCTGCACGGACCGTCGCCGGGGTTTCGCTAGTTCAGATCCCGGCGACGGACCGGCGCTCTCGCGAGGTGGGGGCTGGTGCCCGCGCCGCGCCACACACGACTTCGTCGGTGTGTCCGCGGCGGCGCCCACCACACCGCCAGCCCCCACCTCGCTGCGCGCCTGTTCCCCTCCTCCATCCTCTGCAAATAGCCTTCACAACACTTAACGAACGGATCATGATGAGCAAAGTAGCTCCTGAACTGAAGTACTCCGCCGAGCACGAGTGGATCGCCGCTGATGGCGCCGGCCCCTCCACGATTGGTGTCTCCGCCGTCGCCGCCGACGCGCTGGGCGACATTGTGTATGTGGACCTGCCTGAGGTGGGCTCCACTGTCACCGCCGGTGAGGCGTGTGGCGAGATTGAGTCAACCAAGTCCGTCTCGGACCTGTACTCCCCGGTCACTGGCGAGGTCAGCGAAGTCAACACGGCCGCCGTCGAGGATCCGGCCGTGATCAACTCCGATCCCTACGGTGCCGGATGGTTGTTCAAGGTGGCCGTGGAGTCCGAGGGTCCGCTCCTGTCCGCCGCCGAGTACGCAGCTGCCAATGGCGGGGAACTGTGAGCCGCGCCGACGCAGCAACCGTGGACTACGTTCAGGTGACATCGGCCAGCCTGGATGCTCCGTTGTCCGCGTTGGACCCGGAAATCGCCGTGCAGATCGACGCCGAGCTGTCCCGCCAGCGGACCGGCCTGGAAATGATCGCCTCGGAGAACCACACCGCGGCGGCCGTCATGGCGGCCCAGGGCTCCGTGCTGACCAACAAGTATGCCGAGGGCTACCCGGGCCGCCGCTACTACGGTGGCTGCGAGCACGTGGACGTTATTGAGCAGCTGGCCATCGACCGGGTCAAGGACCTGTTTGGGGCCGGCTTCGCCAACGTCCAGCCGCACTCGGGCGCCCAGGCCAACGCCTCCGTCATGCACGCGCTCATCAAGCCGGGCGACACCATCATGGGCTTGAACCTGGCCCACGGCGGGCACCTGACGCACGGCATGAAGATCAACTTCTCCGGCCGGCTCTACAACGTGGTCCCGTACCAAGTCCGCGAGGACACCCACCAGGTAGACATGGCTGAGGTTGAGCGCCTGGCGCTCGAGCACAAGCCAGCCCTGATTGTTGCCGGCTGGTCCGCCTACGCACGGCAGCTGGACTTCGCCGAATTCCGCCGCATCGCGGATCTAGTCGGTGCCTACCTCATGGTGGACATGGCACACTTCGCCGGCCTGGTGGCCGCCGGGCTGCACCCCTCACCGGTGCCGCACGCCCACGTCACCACGTCCACCACGCACAAGACCCTTGCCGGCCCCCGCGGCGGCATCATCTTGAGCAACGACGCCGACATTGCCAAGAAGATCAACTCCGCCGTGTTCCCGGGCCAGCAGGGCGGGCCGCTGGAGCACGTCATCGCTGGCAAGGCTGTGGCCTTCAAGATCGCCGCCTCGGAAGAATTCAAGGAACGCCAGGAGCGGGTGCTGCTGGGTGCCCGACTTCTGGCCGACCGCCTGATCCAGCCGGATGTCGCGGCCAAGGGAATCTCCGTGATTTCCGGCGGGACCGACGTCCACCTGGTCCTCGTTGACCTGCGCAACTGCGAGCTCAACGGCCAGGAAGCCGAGGACAGGCTGGCTGCCATTGACATCACGGTCAACCGCAACGCCGTTCCGTTTGATCCCCGCCCGCCCATGGTCACCTCCGGCCTGCGCATCGGTACCCCGGCTCTGGCCGCTCGCGGTTTCGGCGAGGCTGCCTTTGCCGAAGTGGCGGACATCATTGCTGAGGCCCTTCTGGCCGACGCTGACGCGGATTTGTCCGGTCTGCGCACCCGGGTTGAAGCCCTTGCAACAGCCCACCCGCTCTACCCGTCAGTGACAAATCTGTCCTAGGCGGTACAGTAGCTCCCTGCGGTGACGGCCATTGATGGCCGTCGCCGCAGGGAATAGGCTGGGCATTATCCAAGGGTGTGCCCGGCCCTCCGCCAGGTTTCACTGGCGGAAGGAATTTAGTCTTTAGTGAGGTACTCACATGTCCGTTGGTGTTTTTGATTTGTTTTCGGTGGGTATTGGCCCGTCGAGTTCGCATACTGTGGGGCCGATGCGGGCGGCGGCTGCGTTCGTGCAGGAACTGATGGACGCTGGTGTCCTGGGACAGGTTTCTGGGGTCCGGGTTGATTTGTATGGTTCGCTGGCCGCGACGGGTCGTGGGCACGGGACCATGACGGCGGTGCTGCTGGGGTTGGAGGGGCGTGAGCCTGAACTGATCCTGCCCGAAGAGGTCGAGTCCCGCCTGGCCGCGTTTGCTGCCGGGGATCCGCTGCTGCTCGGTGGCAGTGTGGCCCTGGCCTACGGGGCCGGGGACATCATTTTGCACCCCTTGACGATTCTTCCCCGCCACACCAACGGCATGAAACTCGCTGTTTTGTGCAGTGACGGTGCCGTGCTGCATGAGGCCACCTACTTTTCCGTCGGTGGCGGGTTCATCATCCGTGAAGGCGCTGTGGACGCGGCCGTGGCTGAGCTGGAACACTCCAAGGAACTGCTGCCCCACCCGTTCCGGACCGCGGCGGAACTCCTGAAGCATTGTGCCTCGACGGGCACCAATTTCAGTGGTGTGATGCTCGCTAACGAACTCGTCACCCGCACCGAGGCACAAGTCCGTACCGGGTTGCTGCATATCCGCGACGTCATGGAGGACTGCAAGAACGCGTCCCTGGCCCGTACCGGGTTGTTGCCGGGCGGGTTGAATGTGCGCCGCCGCGCCCCGGACTGGTATGCCCGGCTGCGGGCTGAAGACCCGGACCGGGATCCGAAGTTCTGGCAGGAATGGGTGAACCTGGTCGCGTTGGCCGTGAATGAGGAAAACGCCTCCGGCGGGCGCGTGGTCACTGCCCCTACAAACGGGGCCGCCGGGATCATCCCGGCCGTGATGTTCTACGCCACCCACTACACCGCCGGCATGGCCGATGCCACGCAGGAGCAGATTGATGATGTGGTGGTGAAGTTCCTGCTCGCCTCCGCCGCCGTGGGCGTGCTCTACAAGGAACAAGCCTCGATCTCCGGCGCCGAGGTCGGCTGTCAGGGCGAGGTCGGATCCGCGTCCTCGATGGCCGCTGCAGGCCTGGCTGAAATCATGGGCGGCACCCCGGAACAAGTCGAAAACGCCGCCGAGATCGCCATGGAACACAACCTGGGCCTGACGTGTGACCCGATCGGCGGTTTGGTGCAGATCCCCTGCATTGAACGCAACGCGATCGCCGCAGCGAAAGCCATCAACGCCGCAAAAATGGCGCTCTGGGGCGATGGCCAACACCGGGTCTCCCTGGATGAAGTCATCATCACCATGCGCGAAACCGGTCGCGACATGTCCTCCAAATACAAGGAAACAGCCATGGGCGGCCTCGCCGTCAACGTCGTGGAATGCTAACACCGGCGAAACCATGAACGTATGCGCCAAACCCGGCACGAGTTCAACGCATAAGCACGCATGCGCAGAACCCAGCACGAGTTCACCGCATAAGTTCAGAAACAACCAGGCCATGGCATCTTGCCGGCGCCGCTTGAAGGAGTATTGACATGACGTTGGCACCTGAGGGACGTAAGTTGTTGCGGATTGAGCAGCGTAATGCTGCTGTGCCGGTGGAGCGGAAGCCTGAGTGGATGAAGGCCAAGGTTTCGATGGGCCCGGAGTACATTGCCATGAAGAACCTGGTTAAGGGTCAGGGTCTGCACACGGTCTGTGAGGAGGCGGGCTGTCCAAATATTTTTGAGTGCTGGGAGGACCGTGAGGCTACGTTCCTTATTGGTGGTTCCGAGTGCACCAGGCGGTGTGATTTCTGCCAGATTGATACGGGCAAGCCGTCACCGATCGATCGGTTCGAGCCGA
>NZ_PPXB01000019.1:0-88353 GCF_002909415.1 Arthrobacter glacialis
CGCTCCGCCGGCAAGAAATGCGCATGACGGGAAGGCCTCTGGGGAATATCCATGAATAATTATCTCCTCCTGCCCCACCAAACATGAATGAGAAAAACTCTCTCACTCAAGGCTGGCACGTAGGGGATACGGGGTGTTTTTCCCCAACGCTCGCGCAGTTACGACAAGTAATTGGGCGACGCCCGCTCACTCAGTGCCCACGAGATTCCGGCCTCACAGCCATGTGCCGACGGAATCCGGTATCCGGCACCCACTGCTGCAGGAGCGTTGGGGAAAAACACCCCATAACTGAAGGAGCGTTGGGGTTGAGGGAGGGCTACTTCTTGGGGATCAGAAGTCGCCAGACAACCAGTGCCACCAGGGGTGTGGTGAAGGCAATGCCGTAGAGCCACACACGGCCCTGCAGGTTGTCGATGATCATGCCGAAGGAGCCCCCCTGCATGGAGAGCAGCCCGGCGGTGAGGTAGGCGGCGGCCCCGCAGAGCACCACAACCCAGGAACTCTTGCTCCACAGTCCAACAAACAAGCTCACGGCGGCAAGTAATAGCAAGGCCAGTGCCGCGCCAATGGGAATCAGCGCCCCGCCGTCGAGATGCCAGAGGTGGCCGTGCAGGGAGGTGCCCAGCAGCCCGCTGCCCACACCAGCACCAGCAGCTGCGGCCAGAACTGCCCACCGGCGCGGCGGCGGAAGAACGAACCGGGACTTTTGGGCCCGGGCGGGTCCGGGCTGCCCGGCCCCTGTCTCAGGTCCTTGAGTGCGTGCTTCCAACGGTTCGGTCATGGTGTCTGCGCCCCATAAATCAAGGCCGGATCCACGGCAACAAACTCTTCCACGGCCGTGATGTCTCGCCACACGTTATCGGAGAGGGCAAAGCGCTCCCCCTGCACAGTGATTTGGGTTCTGTGGGCCTGCATGGCCGCTTTTTTGGCGGCCAGATCGCCCTGGACGGCAAGCCGGGCCACGTCAGCTGGCAGTTCGCGCTCCGGGCGGTCGCTGACAATGGCGTAGATGGCCGGCACCACCCAGCCGGAAGGTTCAGTCGATGGCGTTGCAGCCGCCTGCAGGGCTGCCATGGTCAGTTCATGCGTGCGCACGTGATCGGGGTGGCCGTAACCGCCGTCGGCAGCGTAAGTGACAACCAGTGCAGGACGCAAGGCCCGGATGGCTGTGGCCAGCAGATCCGCCGTCTCCGCAAGGGGCGCCTTGGAGAATGAACCCGGCAATACCGTTGACGCGGCCGCGGCTCTGCCATCGGACCCCCATTGCATGCCCGAATCCCGGAAGACCACCGGTCCGCCGCTGGGCGCCGTGAGGCCCTGGCCCAGCCAAATATGTTCTCTGACGCCCAGGGCATCGAGGGCCGCGGCCAGTTCGCGTTCACGTTCCAACGCCAACCCCGTGCCGTCCGCCGCTGGAGCGCTGCTGGTGTGTCCGACGTCGTGAGCGCCCGCTGCAATGTCGGCTGCCTTCACTTCCAGGTGGGCCAACTCCGGTGGAATCACTTCACCGAGCTCCCCGCGCGTGCAGGTCACGAGAACCACACGGGTCCCGGCAGCGGCTGCAGCTGCCATGGTGGCTCCCGTAACAATGGTTTCGTCATCCGGATGGGCGTGCACAAACAAGGCAGTGACATCCGGGCCCATACCGGGCAGAAGGTGCTCGAAAGCAGTGGCGGCGTTGTTCTCCATATCCACCAATCTACTCGCTGGCAGCAGCGCTGCCCCAATGCCGGTGCGCGACAAATGCTGGCGCCGGGACGCAAAAAGCCGGCACACCCGGGCAAGGCCACGGGTGTGCCGGCTTCGTTGCTGGTGCTAGACCAAGAGCGTGGCTCCCGGAATGGCATTGAGCAGATCTTGCGTGTACGTCTGTTTCGGGTTGTTGAATACCTCATCGGTGGAGGCTGCTTCCACAATCCGGCCATTTTGCATGACACACACCTGATCAGCAATCTGGCGAACCACGGCCAGGTCGTGGGTGATGAACAGGTACGTCAAGCCCAGATCTTCCTGGAGCTCGTTGAGCAGGTTCAGCACCTGCGCCTGCACCAACACATCGAGTGCCGAGACCGCCTCGTCACAAATAATGACGTCCGGGTTCAACGCCAGGGCGCGCGCAATGGCGATGCGCTGGCGCTGGCCGCCGGAAAGCTCATTGGGGTATCGGTGCATGGTGGCCGCAGGCATGGACACCTGATCCAACAACTCGCGGACCTTCTTCTCCCGCGACTTGGAGTCACCGATCTTGTGAATCTTCAGCGGCTCCTCAATGGTCCGGTAGATGTTAAACATCGGGTCCAAGGAACCGTAGGGGTCCTGGAAGATGGGCTGCACCCGCCGGCGGAAATCAAAAAGCGCCTTGCCCTTGAGCGTATTCACCTCGACACCGTCAAAGAGAATACTGCCCTCGGTGGGCGCCAGCAGGCTCAACGCCATCTGTGCCACAGTGGACTTGCCCGATCCAGACTCACCGACGATGGCCATGGTGCTGCCACGCTTGACGGTGAAGGAAACATCATCAACAGCCTTGAACTGCGAGGACTTGCCCAGCGCGCCGCGGAGCTTGAACTCCTTGGTAAGGTTCTTGACCTCCAAGATGGTGTCGCCCTTGCCCGCGGGCTTGCGTGCTTCGGACGACGGCGTGGCGTGGCTGACGTGTACGGGAGCCGGGTGTGCCCCGTCCCCCACGTCGGGAGTCGACTCCTCGATGTCTTCCACGGCAGCGGCCAGCACATCCTTGGCTTTCTGCGACTGCAGGCGCCGTGATGACAAGGACGGGGCTGAGTTGACCAGTCGCTGCGTGTACGGGTGCTTCGGGTTGCGCAAGATCTCCAGTGCGGGACCCGATTCAACCACCTGCCCCTTGTACATGACCACTACTTTTTCCGCCCGCTCGGCCGCAAGGCCAAGATCGTGGGTAATGAGCAGCACTGCCGTGCCCAATTCCGTGGTCATCCGGTCCAGGTGGTCCAGAATTTGGCGCTGCACTGTCACATCCAGAGCAGAAGTGGGCTCATCGGCAATCAGCAAACGGGGTCGGCAGGCCAGACCAATGGCAATGAGCGCCCGTTGGCGCATGCCGCCGGAGAACTCGTGCGGGTACTGCTTTGCACGGGCCTCAGCATCCGGCAAGCCGGCCTCGGAGAGAACTTCCGCCACTCGGGCCTTGGAGTTGCCGTCGTCGAGCCCGTTGGCCTTCAGCGTCTCCTTGACCTGGAAACCAATCTTCCAGACCGGGTTCAGGTTCGACATGGGGTCCTGGGGAACCATGCCGATGGAGTTGCCACGGAGTTCAATGATGCGCTTGTCACTGACGTTGGTGATGTCCTCACCATCGAAAATGATCTGCCCGCCACTGACCCGCCCGTTGCCCGGCAACAAGCCGATGGCCGAAAGCGCCACAGTGGTCTTGCCCGAACCGGACTCCCCCACAATGGCCACTGTCTCGCCGGGCATGATGGTCAGGTGTGCATTGCGCACCGCGTTGACGGGGCCATTCTGTGTGTCAAAAGTGATGGCCAGGTCCCGTATTTCAAGAAGCGGCGCATCGTCATTGCGTTTGGCGCCGGAATTCACGGCGTTGCCATTCGTGTGGTTGGACATGATGTCACCTCTTCCTTGCTTTGGGGTCCAGCGCATCGCGCAACGCGTCACCGAGCATGATGAAGCTCAAGACGGTGATGGACAGGGCCACGGCGGGCCAAAGGAGCACTCCGGGGTTGTTGCGGACCTGTGGTTGAGCTGCAGCGATGTCATTGCCCCACGACATCACCGAGGGCGGCAAGCCAAGGCCCAGGAAGGACAGCGTCGCCTCAGCAACGATGAACGTGCCCAGGGAGATGCTGGCTACAACAATCACCGGTGCCAATGAGTTCGGGACCACGTGTTTGACCAATGCCCGGAACGGGGTCAGGCCAAGCGCCTTGGACGCCGTGACAAAGTCGGCATTGCGGTTCTCAAGGACTGCACCGCGGGTGATGCGGGCAATCTGCGGCCAGCCAAAGGCCACCAGGGCCACTACCACGGTCCAGACGCTCCTGTTGTCGCGGAAGAAGGGCAGCTGGTTGATGACGATGGCACCAAGGATCAGTGGCAGGGCAAAGAAGATGTCTCCGAGTCGGGCCAGGATGGCATCAAGCCAGCCACCGTAGTAACCGGCCAGGGCCCCCATGATTCCGCCAATCACCAGCACGCCGATGGTGGTCAGGATACCCACCAAGAGCGAGGCACGCGTGCCGTAGATCATGCGCGAATACACATCGCAGCCCTGCAGGGTGAAGCCGAGCGGGTGTCCGGATCGGGCACCCTCGGCTGAGTCGTCAAGTGTGCAGCTGGTGGGATCGACGCTGGCGAACCATTGCGGGAAGATTGCCACCACCGCAACCAAGACGATCAACAGCGCGGAAATGAGGAATAGCGGCTGCTTGCGGAGGTTGTGCCAGGCTTCGGCCCAGAGACTCAACGGTACTGCCGTCTCGTCGACCTTGTCCACGGCTGCCAGGGGGGTTTCCTCCAGCGGCGCCACGAAGTGTTCAATGAAGCGGGTGGAAGTTTTTCCCTGCCGTGTCACGGGGATTACCCGGGCGGTCGGGTCATTTTCGGGTGTCAGGTTCTCAGACATAGCGAATCCTTGGGTCGAGCCAGGCGTACAAGAGGTCCACAGCTAGGTTGGCCACCACAAATACAATGACCAAGATGCTGACAACGGCCACAACTGTGGCACTTTCGCCCTTGAGGATCGCTTGGTACAGCAGATTACCAACGCCGGGGACGTTGAAAATGCCTTCGGTGACAATCGCGCCACCCATAAGCCCGCCCAAGTCGGCACCCAGAAAGGTCACCACCGGGATCAGGGAGTTGCGCAATATATGGACGACGACGACTCGGCGGCGACTCAGGCCCTTGGCCGTGGCCGTGCGGACGTAGTCGGCGTTCATGTTCTCGCTGATGGACGCACGGGTCAGCCGGATCACGTAGGCCAGGGACACAAGCCCCAGAACCAGCGCAGGGAGGATCAACTCATTCCACGGTGCGGTGCCACTGACGGTGGGCCGGGCCCAACCAAGCTGCACGCCAATCACCAGCTGGAGCACGAAGCCCAGGACGAAGGTGGGGACTGCGATGACGATCAGAGACGCCACCAAAATGGTGCTGTCAAACAGCTTGCCCTTGCGCAGGCCGGCAATAACGCCGAAGAGCACTCCGAATATGGTTTCAAAGGCGAGTGCCAGAATGGCCAGGCGGGCTGTGACGGGGTAGGCGCGGGCAATGACGTCTGCGACTTCCTGGCCTGAGAAGGTCTGCCCAAGGTTCAAAGTGACAAGGTTTTTCAAGTACAGGAAATACTGCACCCAAAAGGGCTGGTCCAGGTTGTACTGCGCCCTCAGTGCGGCTTCAACCGCTGGCGCCATCGGCTT
Organism: Arthrobacter glacialis; assembly: GCF_002909415.1. Classification (NCBI taxonomy): domain Bacteria; kingdom Bacillati; phylum Actinomycetota; class Actinomycetes; order Micrococcales; family Micrococcaceae; genus Arthrobacter; species Arthrobacter glacialis. The sequence continues at coordinate 5,418 of NZ_PPXB01000019.1, forward strand.
GCCGCCGGAAAGGGCGGCAATGGGATCTCCGGGAGTGGCGAAGACGAGGAAATAGACCAGCAGCGTGGCCCCGAAGAAGACGGGAATCAGCTGCAGGAAACGACGGATTGTAAACATGACCATTACGGCACCACCACTCCCCGGGTTCCCAATCGCAAAGCATTCATGAAATTACCTGTTCTAGTTGACGGTACAGGTCAGCCTTCCGCGGATCACGCGAAAGCTGCTGTACGGAAAATAACACATATGTGTGTCCTTGCGGCAGTAAAGGGGGACCCGGCCCCCAGTGCCGGGTCCCCCTTTACTGCCGCGGAAGTAAAAGACTTACTTTGCGGTAACTGCGTAGTACAGCGGTTGGCCGTCCCAGCCGAACTGCACCGTGTTGACGTTGTTGCTCCACACACCCTGGACTGCCTGGTACCACAACGGAACTACGGGCAAGTCCTTGAGCAGGATTTCCTGGGCTTCGTTGAAGAGCTTGTTGCCTGCTTCAACGCTGGTGGCTCCCAAACCTTCATTCAGCTTTGCATCGAAGGCGGGGTTGGAGTAGTTGCCGTCATTGGAACCAGCCCCGGTTGCGTACAGCGGACCGAGGAAGTTGTACAGCGACGGGTAGTCGGCCTGCCAGCCAGCGCGTGAGGCACCGGTGAGCTCCTTCTTGTTGACCAGGGCGCGCATTTCCTTGAACGACGTGACCGGGTTCAGCTCTGCCTTGATGCCCAGATTGGTGGAAATCTGGTTGGCCATGGCAGTGATGTATTCCTTGTTGCCGGCACCATCAATGTTGGAGGTGACGGTGAAGACCTTGCCTGCCGGCCACGGGCTGATTGCTTCAGCCTTTGTCCAAAGGTCCTTGGCCTTGGCGGCGTCGAACTTCAGCACCTCGTTGCCCGGGAGGGCGTCGCTGAAGCCGTCCAAGACGGGTGAGGTGAACTCCACGGCGGGCTTCTTGGTGCCGTAGAAGATCTTGTCGATGATCTGCTGGCGGTCAATCGCCATGGAGATGGCCTGGCGGCGCATCATTCCGGCTTCGCCTTGGAACTCCGGCAGGTAGCTCGGAATGGTCATTGTGGCGTTACCGGCGTAGGGCTGGTTCACGTTGCGGCCCTCAAAGTCGGTCGTGAAGTTCTGCAAGCCGCTCGGCGGCACATCCCTCAAGACGTCAAGGGTGTCCGCCTGCACGCTGGTGTAGGCCGCATCCAGGCTGGTGAAGATAGTGAAGGTCACGCCACCATTCATGGCCTTGCGCGGTCCGTTGTACTTGTCATTGGGCACCAGCTCAATGGAAACATCATGCTTCCAGCCGTCTGCTGCCAACTTGTACGGGCCGTTGCCGATGGGGTTCTGGCCGAATGCCTGCGTATCCGCGTAGGCGGACTCGGGCAGCGGGTAGAACGCCGTGTAGCCCAGGCGCAGCGGGAAGTCGGACTCGGCCTGAGCCAGTTCAACCGTGAAGGTGGTGTCATCGACAACCTTCAGGCCTTCCATGGTGTCCACGGTGGCGCCCTCGGCGGAAACCGTGTCATAGCCCTTGATGGAGTCGAAGAAGTAGCTGTTCAGCTGCTTGTTCTTGGCTGCCGCACCAAAGTTCCAGGCGTCAACGAAGCTTTTGGCCGTGACGGGTGTGCCATCGCTGAAGGTTTGCCCGGACCTAATCTTGATGGTGTAGGTCTGGGAATCCTTGGTCTCGATGGATTCCGCCAATTCGTTGACGGTCCTGCCGGTGACGTCATAGCTGACGAGGCCGGTGAAGATGAGGTCCATGACCTTGCCGCCGCCAACTTCATTGGTGTTGGCGGGCAGCAGCCCATTTTCCGGTTCGGTGTTGTTGGCTGTGATGACCTTGCTGGTGTCGCCGGTTGCGGTGTTGCCGCTGTCCGTGCCGCCACCGCATGCTGACAGGGACATAGCAACGACTGCTGCCAGACCCAATGCCTTGGAAGTGCGTGAGAAACGCATTCCGCCTCCTTGATTTTTTTAATGGTTGCGAGAAGAAACATCCGTGTTGCAAGGTAACCGGGATCGCCGTTGACCCGGATAGTGTTCCAACTCATACCCTATGAGCCTAGCCACAAAATGTTACTAGCAAGTAAACGCGACCACATTCTGAGCATATCTTGATCAAGATGAGACCTTAAACACAAAAGCCCGCCCCAGTAGCAACTGGGGCGGGCTGTTGTGTTACGGCAATGAATAGCGCCAGGCGCTACCGAAAGCTTGAAGCGTTAGTTCTTTGCGCGGCTACGGGCGGCCTTGGCGCGCTCGGAAGCGTCCAGGATCAGCTTGCGGATGCGAACCGACTCCGGGGTAACCTCAACGCACTCGTCTTCGCGAGCGAATTCCAAGGACTCTTCCAGAGTCAGGTTGCGCGGCGGGGTCATGTTCTCGAAGGTGTCCGAGGAAGCTGCACGCATGTTGGTGAGCTGCTTTTCCCTGGTGATGTTTACGTCCATGTCATCGGCGCGTGAGTTCTCGCCAACAATCATGCCCTCGTAGACCTCCGAGGTGGGCTGCACGAAGAAGTTCATGCGTTCCTGGAGCTTGATCATCGCGAACGGGGTGACCACGCCAGAGCGGTCAGCCACGATGGAACCGTTGGTGCGGTATTCGATCGGGCCGGCCCACGGCTCGTAGCCTTCGGAGATGGACGCCGCAATACCGGCACCGCGGGTGTCGGTCATGAAGCGGGTGCGGAAACCGATCAGGCCACGGGCCGGAACGATGAATTCCATGCGGCACCAGCCGGTGCCGTGGTTGGCCATGTTGGTCATGCGGCCCTTACGGGCAGCCATCAACTGAGTCACGGAGCCCAAGTATTCCTCGGGTACGTCGATGGTCATGTGTTCCATCGGCTCGTGGGTCTTGCCGTCGACCTGCCTGGTCACAACCTGCGGCTTGCCAACGGTCAGCTCGAAGCCTTCGCGACGCATCTGCTCAACGAGGATGGACAGAGCCAATTCGCCACGGCCCTGAACTTCCCAAGCGTCGGGACGCTCGGTGGGGAGAACGTTCAAGGAAACGTTACCGACGAGTTCCTTGTCCAGACGATCCTTGACCTGGCGTGCGGTGACCTTGTGGCCCTTGACGCGGCCGGCGATCGGCGAGGTGTTGATACCGATGGTCATGGAGATGGCCGGCGGGTCAACGGTGATCAGCGGCAGCGGCTGCGGGTTTTCCAAGTCGGTCAGGGTCTCACCAATGGTGATGTCCTCGATACCGGCAACAGCAACAATTTCGCCGGGGCCAGCGGACTCGGCCGGAACACGGGTCAGAGCCTGGGTAGCCAGCAGTTCGGTGATCTTGACAGGCTTGACGGTGCCATCAGCGCGGCACCAGGCAACGGTCTGGCCCTTGCGCAGGGTGCCGTTGAAGATACGCAGCAGAGCCAAACGGCCCAGGAACGGGGAAGCGTCCAAGTTGGTGACGTGCGCCTGCAGGACACCTTCCGGGTTGTAGGTCGGGGCCGGAATGTGATCGATGATGGTCTTGAACAGCGGCTCAAGGTCCTCGTTGTCCGGTGCCGTGCCGTTATCGGGCTGAATGGTGGAGGCGCGGCCCAACTTGCCGGACGCGTAAACAACGGGAACGTTCAGAACGGCGTCGAGGTCCAAATCCGGAACTTCGTCGGCCATGTCGGAGGCCAGGCCCAGGAGCAGGTCCATGGACTCGGCAACGACCTCGTCGATGCGAGCATCGGGGCGGTCGGTCTTGTTGACCAACAAGATGACAGGGAGCTTTGCGGCGAGTGCCTTACGCAGCACAAAGCGGGTCTGCGGAAGCGGGCCTTCGGAAGCGTCAACGAGGAGTACAACGCCGTCAACCATGGACAAACCGCGCTCAACCTCGCCACCGAAGTCAGCGTGGCCGGGGGTGTCGATGACGTTGATGGTCATGACCTGGCCGCCAGCGGAAGGACCGTTGTAGGCAACCGTGGTGTTCTTGGCCAAAATGGTGATGCCCTTTTCGCGCTCCAGGTCACCGGAGTCCATGACACGCTCTGCAACGACACCGTGATCGGCAAAGGAGTGCGTCTGCTTGAGCATGGCGTCAACCAAGGTGGTCTTGCCGTGGTCAACGTGGGCCACAATGGCGACATTGCGCAGGTCAGTGCGCGAAGCAGTGTTCAGAGAAGTGTCGTTCATGCGTTAAGACTCGTTTCAGTTGGGCCCGGCTGCAGGCCCGGAAGGGCTAAAGCAGAAAGTCACATTGATGGTTGGCCGTGAAGAATCGGCAGATAACACCATTCTAGTCGTACTGACAAATACGGCCTAGTCACTTTATCCCATCTTGGGCGCATTTTTTCCATCGCGTAGCCATGGATCACTCCCCAACTGCTAATTAACCGCGCATTCACGCCTTAAAAGTTCGACGCCGGACACTTCAGTGAGTGATGAAACTCACCCAGGCTGCAAAGTGGATTGCTCAGTCACGGAAAGCCGAGCTCACGCACGCCCCCGCATCTTGGCTTTCGTCAAGGGCGGTGAGCGTCAGCTGGCCGTCGTCTTGCAGGGGCAGGGCTGCCAGCTGCCTTGAGCCGTCGGCGTTGACTTTCACATTGGCCACGGCTGTTTCTGCACCCAGCCGGTGGCGGCGCACTGTGACCAGGCCGCCGTCCATGGCATGGGCCTCGGCAACCAGACCGTTCACCGTTTGCTCAAGAAAATCTTTGATGTCCATGTCGGCACGCAGTGGCAGGCACAGGTACTGGCTCAACGGCCTGAGGAAGATTGCGGCCTTGCCGTGGGGAGAGCTGACTATATAGGCGGGCAATGAAGAAGTGGCACCGTAGCGCGTGGCCTCAAACCATCCCGTGGCTGTCGAGAGAATGACTGAGAGGACAAGCGCGCCGTCGCGCAGGTGGATGCCCTCCCCGTCGGCCTCGGCCATATCCCGAACGTGCAGGGTTGCCAACCCGGCGCGGACTAGGTCGCTGACTTCGGGCAAATCGGCAAGGACCAGAACCTTGCGGCTCAAATCGGCCCCGGGCCCGGGGCCGAAGGAAAGCAAGGCCAGTACTTCGTGGCTGGTGACGCGGAGGGCACTGTTGGGGATTGCTTCGGCGTTCATGAACTCTTCTTTCCTTGGCGCTTCCGGGCAGCGCTCACTGCTGGCATGCGGATGTGCACAACGAGCTAGTTAACGTATGCCCACTGGGCGACGCTCTGCCACGGACCAACATCCAGTGGAGAGAACTGCACGCCTGAAACGTGCTTGCCTGTGGCGCTGAGGGCCGTGCGCTGGAACAGGGGCAGGCCGTAGGCAGCTTCCACAACCAGCTGGTCGATCTGCATTTTCAAAGCATTTTGTTTGGCATCGTCAGGGTTGACAGCAAGCTGTTCGGTCAGTTGATCCACCACTGTGTTGGAAAAATTGTTGAGGTTGGAGACGGCTCCCGTTGTGAAGACCTGAGGCACCTGAACAGAACCCGTGGGGTTGCTGGTCCAACCATAGAGGGCCGCATCGAAGGCCCCTTCCTTCAACGCAGAGAGCCATTGCTTGGAGTCTTTGCCCGCATCGGTGACACTAAATCCTGCCAGCGTGGCCGAGGCGGCGATCAGGGAATATTCCTTGGCGCGGTCGGGATCGTCCTTGTTGTACAAGATGCGCACAGTGGGGCTAGCGCCGGCCAGGAGTTCCTTGGCGGCTACCAAGTCCACTGCAGCCATATCCGTGGTGCCGTTGCTGCGTGCGGATTCCTTGTAAGGAACGTGTACGGGGTTGAACACAAATGAGTTCAGTACCTCAGCATTGGAGTCAAGGGGCTTGGCAATCTGGTTCACGATCTCCTGGCGCGGGACTGTGTGCAGGAATGCACTGCGCAAATCTGGTGGCGACAAAACACCCTTGAAGTTCAGCACCAACTGGTCAAAGCCCAATCCCAATCCTTGCTGGACTTGCACCCCGGCAGACTTCAGCGCTGCCAGCGCACTGATCCGTTCTGCACTAGCCGCAGGTGTGGCCACATCGGCAGTTCCAGCTTCAAGCGCTTTTATCTGCTTGTCGGGGTCGCTTTCATAGTGGACGGTCAAGGTGTCCAGCTTGGGCACATCCCCCCACGTGTAGTCCGCGTTTCGGGTCAGGATCAGTTCTTGGTCCGCGGTAACTCCCTTGACCAGGTAAGGCCCGTTGGACAGCGCCAAGGTCGGATCAGGCATGGTCTTGCTGTCAAAACCTGTGTTCCAGAAATCCGCAACCTTGCGCAGGGCCGGATTGGCGGGGACGGGTTTCGCAGGATCTCCCTTGGGCACGGACTGCAGCAGGGCAGTCAATGCCTGCGCATCCTTAAGCCCTGTTCGGACGGCCACAATGTGGGCCGGCACGTCCACGGAGGATCCGAGGGCTGTTTCCCAGTCGGAGAACGGGGTGGTGTAGGTCAGGGTCAGCGACAGTCCGTCGTCACCGATGACGGGAAGCTCCGTCTTGGCCAGGCCCGTGTTGTCACCGGCGGCGTGGAAGTAGGCCGTTCCTGCCGTTACGGCGAAATTCTTGTCCAAGGTGGCATCGTTGAAATATCCCGACGCCGAAGCCCACTGCAGGAACAAGTCATCGGCCGTCACCGGGGCGCCGTCGGACCATTGGACACCGCTGTTGATGGTGTATTTGATGGTGAGGGGTTTGTCCTTGACCATCTCATACTTGCCAAACTTGTCGTTCTTGATGATCTTCAGGTCGCTGCCCACGGAGTTGAACCCGGAGTGGGTGGCAGAAGCAATGCGGGCGTTGGTCAGGGTGTTGCCTGTGACGCTTGTGGCGTTGAACGAGCTGAAGGGGGAACCCTCAAGAACAGTGACATTCCCGCCGGCCGTTGGCGTGGCGGACGTTGTGGTCTGGTTGGGGGCCGGGGGTGTGCCCGTGCATGCCGCCAGGGCCAATGCAAGTGCCGCGGCCGTGGCCAGTACTTTGGAAATGCGTCCGGGCCGCATTCCACCTCCAAGTTCTTCGCTTCAAAATGGGCTTTACGGGAATTCAACGGCGACTCGCCAGTCCCTTGGAACAATCCTGCTTTTCAGCGTACCGCAGCGTTCTGAACAGGAGCTGTGGAATGTCCTAGCTCAACGGATGAATGTGAGCATCGACTCACGGCCGGTGCAGGCGCCCAGTCCAGCATCCGACGTCGTACATCAATACCCTGTTCGGCCGTCAACACATTCGCGCAGCAGGTCCACGTGCCCCAAGTGGCGGGCGTACTCCTCAATCATGTGGGTGTATACCCAGCGCAGGTTCAGCTGCTGGCCGTGCCGGAGCGCGGGCAGGGGTGCGTCGAGGTCCGTGACGGCGGCGGCCAGCTCCCGGACGCTGGCGAGTTCCTCCGTGTAGGCGGCCACGTCGGCCAGTGCCTGCGCTTCGGAGTAGTCGTTGAAGTCGGCGTCGGAGTTCTCGGCCTTGTAGCGGGCAACTTCTGCGCTTCCGGCCGCCACATTGGAAAACCAGTAGCGCTCCACATCGCTCAGGTGGCGGACTATGCCGACTATGGTCATGCTCGACGGCGGGACGGCGGCTTGGCACAGTTGGCTCGCCGTCAGTCCGCCCACCTTGATGGGCAGGGTCGCCCGGTAGAACTCCAGCCACGCCTCAAGGGACTCCCGCTCCCCTGCCATGAACGGCGGACCTGTTCGGGTGTCGGGCAGTTCCGGTGTGCGTTCCTCAGGTGTGTCCATGGCTTAACTTTTCCACACATTGGACCGATTGGCGGGAGCTTGTGGCCGCTACGGGCTATTCGGCGGAGACCAGGGGCCAGCTCTGGCCAAGAGCTGTCGGGGAAGGCACAATGGCGGCATGGGATCACGAATCGAAAACTTCTCCATTGACTCAACAACACCCCGCGAAACTGCGCAGTTCTGGGCGGAGGCCCTTGGCTGGCGGATAGTCGTCGAAGATAGCGATGACGACGAGGTGGCCCTGCAACCTCATGCCGGCAGCCCCGAAGCGGGAGCCCTCCCGGACATTCTGTTCCTGCGCGTACCCGAGACAAAGGCCGTCAAGAACCGGTTGCACCTAGATCTGCGCCCGGATGACCAGGCGGCCGAGGTGGCCCGGCTGGAGGCACTGGGTGCCAGGCGGGTCGATATTGGCCAGGGAACCGACGTCACCTGGGTGGTCATGGCTGATCCCGAGGGCAACGAATTCTGTGTGCTGCGAACGCTGACAGAGGCGGAGCGTGCCGCGCAGTAATTTGTGGATGTGCGCCCTGTGGATAACCTCAAGCGGGAAATCCTGATCACTGGAAAAATTGCTGCATGGGAATCAGATACTTTGCACTTCCGATGCCAGCACCAATGGTCAACATTGCCCGCATTAATCCACGGGCGTTCCTGTCCGACCACCACTTTTGGGCGTCCTGGTCCGATCCACCGGATCGGCCCGAAGGGCTGTATCTCGACAAGGCTTGGCGGGACCTGCAGTGGCTACTGGGTGAACCGGAGCCACCCCGGGCCTCATATGAACTGGTCAGCGGTGACGTGGAAATGACCAGCTGCGGGTGGATTCCCTTTGACCGGGTGCTGTCTGCCGAACAGGTCCGAAGCGTGGCCACAGACCTGACATTGGTCGACTTGCGCGAGCTCTACCAGCGCCGTCTGCCGCAGGAATCCCCAGACTGGGCGGCGATCATGGACTACAGGCGCGACTATGTGGAGTCCTACCTGGAGGCAGCAAGAAAATTCACGGCACAACTGGCCAGCCTAGGACTCGGTTTGATTTACTCGATCGGCTAAGGCCACCATGGTCCTGGCCCTCCCACGCTCTAACTCAACAACTCACTTTTCGGTGTCAACGACTTTCGGGGTAACGTCCCGACTTCCGCGCCCGATCCCCCACCTATCATGAGAATCAGCCGTACTCCGATCCATGAAGGAAGCCATGACCGACTCCTCACGTCCGCTGCGCAAGCTTGGTTTCCTCACCATCGGATTGTTCGATCCGGCGGACCCTGCCTCGGGTCACGAATCAACGTTGCAGGTCATCGAATTGGGCGAGCGACTCGGATTCGACAGCGCCTGGCTTCGACACCGCCATCTGCAGTTCGGCATCTCCTCCCCCATTGCGATCATGGCTGCGGCCAGCCAGCGCACGTCCCGGATCGAGCTGGGCACCGCTGTGACCCCCATGGGCTGGGAAAACCCCTTGCGCCTGGCCGAGGACCTTGCCACCGTGGATCTGCTCTCCGGCGGACGGATCAATCCGGGCCTGAGTGTGGGTGAACCGATGCACTACGACACGGTGAAACACGAACTTTATCCCGATTCCGCCGAGCTGGAGGACTTCAGCTACGCACGGGTAGATCGGCTTGCCCGTTTGGTTGCAGGAGAACCGGTTCGGGAATTTTCCGGCAAGCAGGGCGTTGTGGAAGAATTCTCCAATCGTGTTGAGCCGCACTCTTCGGGGCTGAGTGAACGTCTTTGGTATGGGGCGGCAAGCAAGAAATCGGCCATCTGGGCCGGAGAAAATGGATTCAATCTGCTCACCAGTAGTGTGGTCTTCCCCGAAGAGCATCAAGAACCGGTGTTTGCCCAAATCCAGCAATCACAAATCCGCGCCTACCGTGCAGCAGCCGAGGCATCAGCTCAGACGCGCGGGCCAGCCCGGGTCTCCCAAGGGCTGGTGGTGATCCCGACGGATTCAGCCTCGGTAAAACAGCGGGAAAAGTACCAGCGGTACGTCGACGAGCGCACTCCCCGCACCAAAGCGCCGCAGGGGCCAAAACGGATGCTGTTTGCCCCGGATCTCATCGGCACCAGCGAACAGATCGCGGAGCAGTTGTACGCACACGCGGGATTCCAGGAGGTGGATGAAGTGGCGTTCGCGCTGCCCTTCAGCTTCGACCATGAAGACTACGTGCAGATCCTCACCGACATTTCCATAAAATTGGGCCCGGCCCTGGGCTGGACCCCTTCTAAGGGCTAGACCCTTACGGGACCCCAGCGCCTTCGCCTGCCTTCCGTGAGTGCGCAGCTGATGTGACTTCCAGCGCCGGAAGTCGCATCAGCTGCGCACTCACTGCATCATTCGGCTGCGCGACGCCCTGATGTAGGAGTTGCGTCGCATCACACACCAGATGCAGCCGATTTTGACGATGACCAGTAAACTATAGTGTCCATAGGACAGTATTATTGAGTCATGAACACCAAGACATTCCCGCACCTGATGGCCGCCGGACGCATCGGCCCCATGCAAACACCCAACCGCATTGTCCTCCCGGCGATGGACATGAACGTCTCCGAGCACGGCGAGATCGAACAGACCGAGATCGACCACTACGTGGCTCGCGCCGCCGGAGGAGCCGGCCTCATCATCACCGGCGCCTGCGCCATTGCCTTCCCCTTTGGCGCGGCCTCGATGAAGGAGCCGGGCCTCTCGGATGACAAGTTCATCCCGGGCCTGAAAGCGCTGGCTGACGCTGTCCACGCAGCTGGCAGCAAGCTGTGTATTCAGTCCACACATCACGGCAAGGTTGCCCGCGTTGACGTCGCCAACGATCGCCCGGTCCTTGCACCCAACAAGCCTGACTACAGCTACAACATGTCGGCACTGGCAGATAGCACCGCGGATGAACTGCGTCGGATGGGTGCAGCCACCGCCGGGAAGCAGGCAACGTACAAGGAAATGACCGACGATGATATTTCCGGGCTCATCTCCGACTGGGCCGACGCCGCCGAACGCATCGCCAAGGCTGACTGCGACGCTATCGAAATCCATGTGGCGCACGGCTACATCCTCGGAGTGTTCCTGAACCAGCGGGATAACAAGCGCACTGACGAGTACGGCGGCCCGCTGGCCAACCGGGCCCGTCTTGCATGCGAGGTCATCAAGGCCGTCAAGGAGAGGGTCGGCGACAAGCTGGCCATCCTCGTTCGAGTTTCCGGCGAGGAGTACGGGCAAGAAGGTGGCCTGACGCCACCGGAAGCGATTGAGGCCTCGCAACTGTTCGAGCAGGCTGGCGCGGACGCAATCCACGTGACCGGATGGGGGCGGAACCCCTTCGATAATTTCACCGATGGCCCCTTGCCCAGCAAGGTTGGCGCCTACCTGAAGAACGCTGCCGAGATCAAAAAACACCTCACGATCCCGGTCATCGCCGTGGGCCGGATGCTGCCGGAGATCTCCGAAAAGGCCATTGCGGCCGGCCAGGTCGACTTTGCCGCCATGGGACGCCAGCTGCTGGCCGACCCGGACTTGCCGAACAAGCTGCGCGACGGCAAGTTCGACCAGGTCCGCCCCTGCATTAACTGCTACCTGTGCGTTGCCGAGAACTTCTTCGACGACACCCCCTTCTGTGCAGTTAACCCTGCACTTGGAAACGAGGCGCTGCTGCCGCTCAAGCCCGCCTCGGCGAGCAAGCATGTGGTGGTGGTGGGGGCCGGCCCTGCAGGCCTGGAGAGCGCCCGTGTCCTTACCGAGCGCGGACATCGCGTCACCGTGCTCGATAAGTCAGATCGCCTTGGTGGCACGATGTGGTTCTCCACGATGACCACCCCTGACAACGAACGCCTGCTGCGCTGGTTCAAGGCCGAGATCAAGCGCCTGCGCATCGCGGTCAAGCTCAACACACCGGCCACCGTCGAGACGATCCGGGCGCTGAACGCCGATCATGTGATCGTGGCGACCGGCGCTGTCCGCCCCAAGCCGGACTTCCCCGGCGGCGACTTGCCGAACGTACAGACAGGCGACACGCTGCGTGCCATGATGCTCGGGACCGCGACGGCACAGGAGGCTGGTTTCGTCCTCAGCAACCTTGGCAAAATGGGACGCCTCTCTGGCCTGACCAAGAGCCCCGAGTTCGTGCGTCAGTTCACCAAGTACTGGCTGCCCATGGGTAAAAACGTGGTGGTCATTGGCGGCTCGCTCGTTGGCTTGGAGCTTGCCGAATTCCTCGCCGAGCGTGGCCGCAATGTCACTCTCCTGCATGAGAAGCAGCAGCTGGGCTTGCCCTTGGCCATGCCGCGGCGCTGGACTGCTGTGAAGGATTCCCTTGACCACGGCGTGAAAATTCACCGTAACGTCACGATAGACCGCATCACGCCCAAGACTGTCGAGTGGACCGAGGGCGAGGAATCCTTCAGTGCCCCGGCGGCCATGGTGGTCTACGCGGATGGCACGACGGCGGCCGCTCCCCTAGCGGACAAGCTGCAGGACGCCGGAATCAGTTTTGACGTGGTTGGCGATGCCGGCGCCGTCAACTATATTCACGGCGCCATCCACTCCTCGTGGGAAGTTGTCACCGAACTGTAGCCAGATAAAGCTCGACGGCGGCACCCAAGGTGGGTGCCGCCGTCGAGCTTTATTCAGTTGAGCCGGGTGAGATTAGGCTTCCGCGTGGTGGCGCTTGGGCAGCAGCTTTTGGACAAGCAACATGACGCCGACGGCGATCAGGCCAATCAGCAGTCCGGCCAACGCGGACACCAAGGTGTCGCCGAACCAGGTCACAACGGCGCCGAGCGGCTCCAAGGCATGCTCAACTTTGTGCAGCAGGTCTATGGGCCAGTGCCAGCCCACCTCGCCCACGTTGAGGATGGCCAAGTGACCGCCCACCCAGAGCATGGCCACGGCGCCAATGATGCTGATGACGCGGAACACGGCTGGCATGGAACGCACAATTCCGGCGCCTATCCTGCGCGTGCCGCTGTTCTCGCTGGCCTCCATCTTGATGCCGACGTCGTCGAGCTTCACCAGCAGCGCAACCGCACCATAGACCAGCCCCGTCATCACCAACGCAATCACCACGAGGGCACCGAGCCGCATCCAGAAGCCCATCTCCGGGTCAAGATTGGACAGCGAGATGAGCATGATCTCGGTGGAAAGAATCAGGTCCGTGCGCACCGCACCAGCAATGAGCGCCTTCTCATCGCGTGCCCCCTCTTCCTTGTGGGCATGAACGTGACCAAACCATTCGGTCACCTTTTCGGCACCCTCGTAGCAGAGGTAAACACCGCCGATAATCAGCAGGTACGGCAGCACCCACGGCGCAAAGGCCGTCAGCAGCAGGGCCAATGGAATGATGAAAACGAATTTGTTGATGAGCGAGCCGCGGGCTATCTTGGCCACAACCGGCAGTTCGCGGGCGGGCGTCAGGCCGGCAACATACTGCGGGGTGACGGCGGCGTCATCAATCACCACGCCAGCCGATTTAGCAGACGCCTTCAAAGCGGCGGTCAGAATGTCGTCAACGATGGCGAGCAAGCCAACAGACATGGTGCACTCCTTGGGTCTTGCGGTTGGTGTAGTCATGACGCCTGAGAGCAGAAATGCATTGATTCTCTGACACTCCGGAGAAAAAGCCGGGCAGAGAACATCTTAGACCGAACCAGCGAATCCGGACGGTATTTTTGCGCCCGCCGTTGCGCCCGGGGCACTTGCCACTACAGAACTCTCGGCCTTGCGGACGCCGGTAAGCTTCTCGAAGACATCAACGGCGTCGACGACGAAAGAGGAATTCGTGAAGATCACGATTATTGGCGGCTCGAAAGGCACCGGAGCTCAGCTGGCTTCCCTTGCCCTTCAGGCAGGGCATTCGGTCACAGTCCTCTCCCGGAGCGGCAACGCGCCGGCCGGGACTCGGGCGATCACCGGCAATGCGACGGATCCTGTAGCAGCCGCCGAAGCCGTGGCCGGAGCCGACGTCGTAGTTGTCACCGTAGGTGGGGCTAAGGGCGTCAACCATCAACGTGCTGCTGTCACACGGACAATCATTGCGGCCATGCAGGCGGCAGGCGTGCGCAGGCTCGTTGTGCAATCCTCACTGGGGGCAGGTGATTCGGCGTCGGCGCTACCGGCTCCTATTCGGCTGATTACTCAGCTCGTGCTCGGACGGGCCTTGGCTGACCACAACGAGCAGGAGTTGGCCGTCACCACCTCTGGTCTTGACTGGACAGTGGTCCGACCAGCCGGCCTCACCAACAAGGTCCCCAGCGGCACCTGGACTGCGCTCGGGGCAACCGGAGAAGGGAAGCCCTACGGTTCGATTCCACGTGGTGACCTCGCGGCATGCATGCTCGAAATTCTGGATAATGATTCCACTCACGGCAGTGCGCTCAGCCTGAGCAGCCGATGAGTTCGCACTGGTTAGCCTAAGAGGCTAATGATCCGACCCACAGAAGAAGCCGCAGAGGTGGGCTCTGCGGCTTCTTTGCAATTGGACCTCTTACAGCTCTGGTTTGTCCAGAAAACTGGGCCTGGCCTGTACGTGTAGATCAGGGTAGACAGCCTTGTGGGCTGCAAGATCCCTGATGTTCTTCTGCACCGCAACGACGGCGAACAAGCTCATGGCGAAACCGATGCCGTAGAAACCCTTCTCGCTCAACAGCAACTCTGCATTCCAGAGACCTATCGCCAGCAACAACAGTGACGCCAGCAGCGCAAACCAGGCGATCCCGAGGTAAATGGATGTCACGGGGATTTCCTCGGACTTATCGCGGACCGCTTTCTGGAGGGACACCGCCGCAAAAAGCCCGAATAGAAACACAGTGAGATAGAAACCCTTCTCATTCAGCTCCATCTTCGCGTTCCAGAGGCCTATGAAGTAGACCCCCATTCCTAACCCCAAAGCAATCCAGGAAGCCCCTACAAAAGCACCTGTCGGTTTTCCTAGCTGATTCGTCGCACTCATGATTCCTACCCTTCAAGTTAATTACTCCATCGAATGTTGTATCTAGTATCAGCATAGGTGATTTCTCGTCCCATGGCCGGATCAGCTCAGTCTCAAAAACCATTTAAACGCTAGAAGCCCGGCATCGTTATAGATGCCGGGCTTCTCTTGTGTCTAGAAGCTACCTTGATGCTCTCAGTACTCGGAGTGGCTCCAAGGAGACACTTTAGGCATTCAAACGAACCATCACGCGATCCTGAACCACGTCGAGGAACAGCTCAGACGCAACACAAACCGCCAACCGAAAATAGGGCCAGTAGGGCAATTTGAAAACAGGGCCATAGGTTGTGTTTTTCTATTGCGCCTTGGTGTCGGTGGTTTGGTGTTTTCGTAGTCGGTAGCTGTCGCCTTTGAGGCTGATGATGGGCTCAACTGCCGCACGGTCGTCATTCACGCGCGGTCCTTCCGATTCCACAGCTGATGCGTCAGCCCGCTGGACGTGCTGATGGATTCGACGCTGAACCGGCCTTCCAAGTCAGCCAAGTGATCCCAGATCCGAACACCGGAGCCGAGCACGATCGGAACGATCACCACATGCAGGAAGTCGATGAGATCAGCCTGCAGGAATTCGTTCACTGTCGACGGCCCGCCTCCGATCCGAACGTCCAAACCGCCGGCCGCTTCCTGCGCCAGACGAAGCGCTTTCTCGGGAGACGCATCTACGAAGTGGAAGCTGGTGCCGTTTGCGAACTCGAGTGACTTGCGAGGATAGTGAGTCAGAATGAAGACCGGAGTGAGGAAGGGCGGTGCGTCTCCCCACCATCCTTTCCAGCCGTCGTCGGGCCATTCGCCCGACTGCGGACCGAATTTTCGGCGGCCCATGATCTCCGCCCCTATGCCTTGGCCCCACATGCTGAACATGGCCCGATCCACTGTCACAGAGTCGTCCATGCCATGGATGCCGTGGATGACGCGTCCGTCGAACTTACCGAAGAGCGCCCCGGCATCACCGATCGGCTTTTCGAGCGTCACGTAATCACCAGCGGCATATCCGTCTAAAGAAACGAACAGGCTGTGTACCCTCGTCCGAGCCATGACATCTCCCTGAGTAATTGTTTTCTGGAAACGCTTGAACCCTAGCCCAGAGTGATTTTGAACTGCAATCATTTTGGAGGTCAGGTGGCCGGAAAACTGCCTCGCCGGGATCGGTTCGGCGACCCGCGGGCATGACCGCACGGTTAAGTTCGCGGCACTGCCCGACGACTTCGGGGCAGGGCTGCACTGGCGGGGCCTGCAATAATAAATAATTGAGACGGCGGCGCCTACGCTGGGACCGTCGCGCCAAGCAGTCGCCTAAAGCACAACCGCGAAGATGGGAATTGAACTATTGGACGAGAGCCAAGACAGCACTCCCATGAGGAATCCACCATGGCACAAGCAGCCTTTCAAAGCGTTCATCAGTTCGGTTTCGCACCATGCCCCCAGGATGGAGAAGAGCACAAAACTGTTGTTCGTGGCCGCGATCATGCTACCGCTGGGCCTGTACTTGATCCTCAACGGCCTTCCCGACACGTCGAGCAGTCGCGCACGGATCATCGTCAATGGGACGCCTACGATGGTTGGCGGGCTGGCTCTCATCTACGGCTGTGTCGGGGTGTTGACTGCGTGGTCGGGCATGGCACGCAAAGGCAGCGATGCGATCGATCTGAAGATCGCATCGAGCGGAATCACCGTGAGGGGTGGTCACAAGATCCCCTGGAAATCCATTTCCCGCGTCACCAGCATCCAGTATGACAACACTGCCAAAATCCAGCTCTTGTGGGACCGAGCTGATCTGAATCGCGCTTTCGAGGTCCACTTCAACGGGCCCATGGACATTCCTCGGCTCAGGACGAAAGACGGTGTTCCTTACCTGAAGGTCAACGTGGTCCGTTATCCCGCCGTCGACTACACACTCCTCCACGAAGCGTTCATCGCCGAGTTCGAGCGCCGAGGCATTCCGATCGACGAGAAGCGGAAAACGAAAGAGACGTAGCCACGTCTTTGTTCGGCCGTCGCTGACGATCTCGTGACCGGCAGCTGATACCAGGAAAGCGAGAAATTTACTCCTTGAAGAACGCAAGATCGGGCAAATACGCCATCAGAGACTTCGTCAGTTCGAGTCCGCACTACTGGCCCATGCTGGACAGGAGCTTCAAAAACCTCTTCTTCGGCTTTCTCATGTTCTTTCCGGGCCTGTACTTGGCGACCATTGACCTTCCCGGCACGCCGAGTTATCTTGCACAGATCAGGGTCGGCGGTCTGCCGATGGCAGTTGGCGGAATCTGCGTCATCTTCGGCTGCATCGGGTTCGCGACTGGCGTGATGGGGACATTCCGTAAGCGAGAGAACGCCATTGACCTGAAGATTTCTGCAAAAGGGCTCACTGTGAGGGGAGGCCACGAGATCCCCTGGGATTCCATTTCCCATGTCACCAGCATCCAGTATCACAACCATGCCGCAATCCAGGCCATTTGGGATCGGGCTGATCTGAATTCCGCTTTCGTAGTCCATCTCAAGGAGCCCTTGGGCATTCCGAGACTCAAAACGAAGGCCGGCATACCGCAGCTGAAGATCAAACTGTTTCGTTATCCTGCCCTCGACTACAAGCCCCTATACGACTGGGTTGGCACCGAGTTCGAACGCAGGCACATTCCGGTCGACATGAAATGGAAAACGAAAGAGACGTAGTCGACGTCTTCGAACGAGCCGAACTCGAGGTGACCGCGCGCGAACGCGTGATGAGATCAAGGGGCTACACCTGTACCGGCTTGCTCTGATTGTCCATCAAGTTGGTGACACTCGGCTTCTGGGCTGGGTTCGTCGACGGCGGGTGGCTAGGCTAGGTGGATGGCAACAGTTATTCTCGTGCGGCACGGCCGCACCACAGCCAATGCCACTGGACTGCTGGCCGGTCGGGCTGTCGGCGTCAGCCTGGACCAGATCGGGCGGGACCAAGCGGCTCTGACCGGAGACCGACTCGCGCCCGTGCCCTTAGTCGGAGTGGTGTCGAGCCCCCTTGAGCGCTGTCAGCAGACCGCCCAGTTCATCCTCGATCGCCAGACTGGCGCGCCGTACGCGCCCGTTGACCTCGATCTCACCGAATGCGATTACGGCCAGTGGCAGGGCCGCATGCTCAGTGAGCTCACCACCGAGGATCTGTGGCCGGTTGTCCAGTCGCAACCGTCCGCCGTCGTCTTTCCCGGAGGTGAATCCATGGCAGCGATGCAGGCTCGGTCAGTGGCAGCAATTCGCCGCCACGATGCAGCCTTCGAAGCCGAGTACGGGCCAGGGGCCGTATGGGTGGCGGTGAGTCACGGTGACATCATCAAGTCAATCCTCGCCGACGCGCTCGGCATGCACCTTGACCTGTTCCAGCGAATCAACGTGGGCCCCGCCTCCGTATCGATCGTGCGCTACGGCCCCAGTCGGCCGAGCGTCTATGCGACGAACACCGACGCGGGTGATCTATCGTGGCTGTCGAAC
Source organism: Arthrobacter glacialis (assembly GCF_002909415.1). NCBI lineage: Bacteria > Bacillati > Actinomycetota > Actinomycetes > Micrococcales > Micrococcaceae > Arthrobacter > Arthrobacter glacialis. The sequence continues at coordinate 23,524 of NZ_PPXB01000019.1, forward strand.
CACATCCACTCTGGCGATGCGCCGGTGGGCGGCGGTGCAGGGACAAAGGCGCCATGAAGATCATGCGCCTAGAATATTGACATGCCTACACTTGTTCACGAGTTTTCCTGGCCTGATCGGGTCGTCGTTGGCACCATCGGCCTTCCGGGGGCACGCACGTTCTACCTGCAGGTGCGCGCAGGGAAGCAGATCGTTAGTATTGCCCTGGAGAAGCAGCAGTCGGCTCTGCTCGCCGAGAATATCGACGATATTCTCGATCAGCTCCTCACCGTCGAAAGCAACCCCTTCAGCATTCCCACGGGTACTCCCATTGAACTTGTCGACAATGACCCGCTCGAGGCCGTCCAAGAGCAGTTTCGCGCCGGGGCCATGAGCTTGGGGTGGGACCCAACCACGGCCCAGATCGTCATTGAGGCGTACCCCATCCCCGATTCCGATGATGACGATGATGACAACGACGAATCGTCTGATGAGGACGGCGCTATCGAGTCCGAAATGTTGCTGGTGCGAATCCCGGTCGGCACCGCCCGCGCATTCGCCAAGCGCACCCGCGAGATCGTGGGTGCTGGGCGTCCCCTGTGCCCGCTCTGCGGTTATCCCGTGGACGCTGACGGACACATCTGCACCCTTCCCGAGCTCTGATGCCAACGCCGGACCTAGAGACCGCCGAGCTAACGCTCACCGGCCGCATCACGACGGCGTCAAACGCCACATTTCTTGGCAGCATCGGCGACGTGGTGGTCGTCTACAAGCCGATAGCCGGCGAAAGTCCGCTGTGGGATTTTCCCCAGGGAACGCTGGCCCACCGGGAGGTGGCCGCCTATCTGGTTTCGCAGGCCCTCGGCTGGGGCGTCGTGCCCCCCACCTGGCTGCGCGATGGTCCGATGGGCGAAGGAATGGTGCAGCTCTGGCAGGAGCAGGATCCCGCCCAAGACGCCGTGAACCTGATCGCGGCCGACCACGTGCCGGAGACGGGTTGGAAACAAGTTCTCCAGGGACAAGATGAGAACGGACGGATGGTCGCTCTCGTTCACGAAGACTCGCCTGCACTCAGACGCATGGCGGTGTTCGACGTCATCGTCAACAACGCCGACCGCAAAGGCGACCACATCCTTGCCATGGCTGACGGACACCGGCACGGTGTGGACCACGGGCTCACCTTTCACCGTGACCACAAGCTGCGCACGGTGCTGTGGGGCTGGTTGGGAGAGGACCTAACTTCCGAGGAACTGGACGGCATAGATCGTGTCAGCGAAGGACTGCATGGTGAGCTGGGCCGAAACCTGGCGGACTTGCTCAGCGCCGAAGAAATCGCATCGCTCGCCGCGCGCTGCGCCCGGTTGCGCTTGGCAGGGCAGTTTCCGGCTCCGAGCGGTGAAATGTCGGCGGTGCCCTGGCCGCTGTTCTAAGGAATTACGGCTACTGGCTTCGCAGTCTGCGTCACGTTGAGTCGTCCTCGGCGGACGACATCATTTCCATTTGGTACCCCGTAGAAAAAGCACATGGCCGCCAAGAACAAGTGTTTTCGGCGGCCATCCCAAAAGATTGCATGAATGTCAGGACCTAGACGTTGAAGCGGACCTCCACCGAGTTCCGGTACGTAGCAACCTCACGCGCCATGCCGTTTTTTGCTGTTCCGGTCAGCGCTTGGCCGCGGACACCCGACGGATCAGTCGTGCAGCCCCCTGGCATACCAGGGCGGCGGGCAGGAGCAACGTGACGCCGTTAACAGTATCCCGGAACCGCAGTCCGCAGCCGTCCCGCTGGAGTTCTCGACGGGCCATGAGTGCCCCGGGAAGCATGATCGGCAAAGCCGTCGCAACACCGGCCGTGTAACCACGCTGCGCAACTGAAGCGCCGAGGTGAGTCACGACGTGGGCTTCCAGCCCGGCAACGACTGCCCTATACGTCGCCGACTTACCGGCAGAGTGCACGCCGCGGCCTCAAGCCACCGCCACCAGAATTCCCATCAGCCCCACGGCGATCCACGATTGCTTCGGCGTGATCCTGAGTTGTTCTACACCAGTGCGATCCACGAGACGATCGCAGGATGCAGGAAACGCGAATGCCTCCTCAATGTCGTGGATTATCCACGCCGCAAAAAGTGCAGTCGGCCCCTTCCAACTCATAACTCGTCCTTCGCCTCGCGCATCCAAACCGGTTGAATCTACTGGCCCACGTCCACCCGCATCAATTCACAGCCTACAGAGTGCTTTAGGCCATGCAATCGAGAGGTTGAACCGGAGCTCCACTAGACGTAGAACCTAAATTCAACCACGTTCCGATGGTCAAGGAATATTAGTCAACGCCAGGAGGAGGCCAGGAGTCCGGTCGCCCACCGACGCTCGCCGAGTACGGGCACTCGTCGTAGTGGTTCGTCCAGTCGCACGCATGGGGACCTGCGCGGTGGTGCCACCCGCCGAATCGACCAAGCTCTTCAGACCAGTCCTCGCATCGGAATACCTCAGGTGAACGGTCTGTGCTGTCAGGGACCGATGGACCATCATCTCACTCTGGGCATGCGAAACCTCAACGCTCTTCCGGAGGTCTCAAGTAGCCATCACAACCCGCACAGGTCGACTTGGCCTCGCGGGTATCGTTCACGCTCCAGTCGGTGGATCGCGGCGGGGGCTGCGGACAGATCGGCGTCGGGGCGTCCCCGTTTCAGCGGGGTAGTACATTCATTTGTACGGGCCGCCACACTGATACTCCCGAATGACCCGCCTAGACCTTTCCTGACGCGTCGCGCACGAAGGACTACTCCGAACAGAAAACACGCAGGCGCACCCCACACTGCTGCGACGCACTCCAAGCGCTAGTGAGGAGCGCGTGACATTGCAGTGCGGAGGCGCGCGGATTAGGTTTTTGCAGCTCGGCTGTCAACGCCGCCTTCGACATGCTCCGCCCTAGCACGAGCCACACCTCGCGAGTCGCCGCATGAGATTGAATCACGCTGTCGGTAGCGGCCCAGTAATCAGCACCACTGGCGAGGGCATCGCCTCGACGGAGTCTCGAGGCAGGACCGTACTTGCCGGTACTCCATTCGGACCCCCAGTAGCCGGTATCTGGCGCGTCTTCATTGCCAATCGTCATGTAGCGAAGACTCTTCATCGCCTGTGAAACAACATCGTGCAGCGCGGAAGCTGAGACCTTGGAGCGCTTCCCTCCCGATTTTCCCTTCGCGTGGGCAAAAATTGCTTTGCGGGAGTCAAACCCAACGAAATCTGCAATCTCTGCGCCCATGTCAGTGCAAAGAATCGTCGCATCGTCGTTCAATTCCGCCGGCAGAAGGACCGATTCGAGGATTCCAAACACTGTGTCCGCTGGCCACGGTCGCCGCCCGTCTGTATGCCCCTTCTCCTGCACAGCGAGGTCAAGCGCGGGCACGGGCGTCAGAACGGAGAGCAAACCACGTTGAGCGCCACGGCTACGGATCTTTGGGTTCCAAAAACTCCGATTGGAGTATACGAGTCCGTCTGCTGTGGCGACTCGTAGCAGCTGCTTGCGGTTTATGTAACCCCAGAAGTCAAGATCAGGTGCCTCAACGGCTCGATACGGGATCTGCGAGCGAGACTTGACGATGTAGCGCTTCGTCGACTCGTCCCAACGGATCTTGGCTTTGACCCGCTGACCATTGACTGTCACCTTGAACTGGCCATCTGCGACCCTGCCTCCTGACCATTCAACATCAAGCGGGGCCGCACCATCGTCCTCAGGTCGAAAGCTATCGCCGGCAACATCCAATAGCACGTGAGCCGCGATGGGCGTTTCGGTCGGGACTACGGGAAGCGAGTATCGGTCGAGGGCCGCGGAGGGTATCACGGTCGCTCTGAGCGAACTCTTAATGTCCCCATACCAGGCATATAGCTCAGCGAATGTACCCTGACCGCCCCGGCGATCACTTACTCGACCGTTTTTGACTCCGGTATAGCGCTGCACCAGCTTGCCGTCTACGCGCATGTGGCCGTACGCCGTAGCGAACCCAAAGGTCGAATCCCCTACCTCCGCAGCGATTTCGGCTAAATCGCGGGCACTTAACGAACGTGAACGCACAGCCCAATCACTGAGGTCATTGTTCGTCAATGAAATAGATGTCACGGTCGCACTCTCGTGCATGAGAGCCGCAAGCTTTATCGCGTCAACGGGAAACGTATCCTCTCGCAGGCTCTCAACGATGCCGTCAGGTGACGAATACAGGAGCAAATCATCATCCCAGTGCAACACTGCGTAGCCAAGCTCCGTCTCGACAAATGCGCCATCTCGAAGGATCGGCGAGTTGCGCACTGTGATGTATAGAAAGACCCGGACATCTTCGACAGGACTGAACTGCGCAATGACATTCCGATCGACCGCCCTGAGATCTCGTTCGACATCGAGAAGCGCCTCCCCGAGATCGAACCCGACGGGTACTCGCCTTACGTTTGCACTGTAGGAGAATCGGATCTTGGTCCAAGCGTCGTCAGCGTCGAACTTGAATTTTTCTCTGAACAGGCGGTCCCAGTAGAACAAATCAGGCTGGCCTTGGAGCAGGGAACCGAGATCCACCGGATCTGTTGCCACCGCGCGCGCGCCGAGGTTTTGATCAAAGCGCAGATACCGGTCCCAGGTAGTGGCAATCTGATCATCGACCGAGAGAACGTGCGCGGTATCGCCAGCCTGACGCTGAGGATTGCGAAGAATGCGCCCGATCTGCTGAACCCGCGCTCGGTCATTTCCAAAGTCACCATAGATCGCAAGCACACGGATCTTTGGGTCGTCGAAGCCCTCGGTAAGCTTATGTTGGTGAACGTAGAAATCGACATCCGGCCGACGAGCGGGCGCGGGCAGTCTTCGACGTAGATACCCTGACGAATCATTCTGATCGAATGCCTCGTGGACGGCGATGAGGCGCTTGTCGCACTCGTTTAAGACTCCCGCGATGGCCACGACATCGGCGCGAGTTGCGCATCGGATAAGGACTCGCTCCCCTGCCGCTAACAGGCCCTGCTGATCCAGCACGTCAAGGAGTTCGGCAACATATGCACCCGGACTCGATTGTCGCGCCAAAGTGTGAAACACAGGCGTTCGAAGCACGGCGTCTTCTTGCGCTTGACTGTGCGAGTACCGATACTTCGAGGACTCGTCCAGTTTGAACATTCGATTGTCGTTGCGAAATGGCGTCGCGGTGAAGAGGCAGATTGGTAGCCCCATCGCTCGGATTGCCTGCGACCAGCTTGGCGCTGGCTCATAGTGACATTCATCCACGATGACCCCGCCAAACTCGACGAATCTTCTCGCCATGCCCTCAATCCCGACGTCCTCCTGGTTGAGGATCTCGAGCGCCATCGCAAATGTCGCGACGAACACGGTGGGCTGGGTTGCTGGCTTTGAGACCTCTTCAAGAAAGGACTTCGCGCTTCTGACGATCTTGACGCCTCCAAGATTCATGGGCCTAGGAAGTCCGAGGTTCAGCCAGACACGCTCGTCGATGTCCTCAGCAATCTGTTGCGCGAGGCCCAACCATGGCGTCACCACCATCATGTGTTTCAAGCGTCTGGCCGTAGGAACATTGGCAAGAATCTGAGCAATTACTGCAGACTTGCCTGTCCCCGTCGGCATCGTGATGAGCGCCGCGCCGTCTCCGGAGTTCCAGCCGCGCAAGTATCTCCGCAGCACAACGACGGCTTTCCTCTGGTGATCCCACAAGGGCATAAGTCGACCTCTCCACTACGCTGTTGCAGGCTGTGACGTTAATGCTCGGCGTGCGTCCCTACTTGCACCCCGCCCACGTGTCCATGTTGACATAACCCACGGGACGCAGGAACGCACTCCAACCTCACCGGGCAATTGGACGACTTCGTCGACGCGTGAGCAGACGGCCGTAATGCCCCTTAGCATCCACGTAGCCTGCAAAACCTCTGGCCCTCGCGCTCGAAGAAGAGCACACTAGGTAGCTAGGGGGTCACAACGGCCGACGTTAAACGGGACTCGACCGATCGCCACTTTCTTAGAACTTGCAGGCCAGAGGTTTCTTCCGCGTTGAACCCATATTCCATCGAGTTCCGGTACGTAGCAACCTCTAACACGATCCGTGCGATTGAAAATGCCCGAAACTGGCAGACTAGGGGGCTGGCACAAGTTCACTTAGATAACGTATGCACGCGCCCTGTCCATCATCACGAACAAAAAAGACGGGGAGTGCCCGGATGCGAGACACTCCCCTGTCCGAATCTGGCTAGCTGCGCTTCTTCAAGTCATTCCAGTGAACAACATGAATAGCCATATCAAGGGAAGCCTCTGCATTACCGGCTGCGTGGCGGGAAGGATCGTCAACTACGACAGCCGAGGCGCTATAGCGCGTGGCGTGCCTTGAGTCGCCCATGTCTATTACAGATATACGGACTTCCTCATTGGTCTCGTCCAGGTACCCGCCAAAAGTGCGCACCTCGTGAACTTCAAATAATTTGCCTGCTTCTTCAAGTTGGATAATGATTTCTGATACGTCGTCGCTCATGTCGCTCCCCTAGCTGGAATGTGCAGTAAATCACATGCTACCTGCAGGGTGCCACAAAGAGGACTTCGGACCATTCGATTCATAAAGATGACCCAGTGAGACCAAGGGTTAGCTCTGTCTGAACCTATCCTGAGCACGGGCTCGTACCCATCCTTCGCCGAAAAGGCTCACGTTGAGGGCAGAATTGCACCACTTGTGAGCAGTCCTCAGGTTGTCCAGATCATCGCCTCCTCCATCGACAACACGAATAATGTGATCCAGAGTTGGATACTGGTCCGCAGTCGTGCCGACATCGGGATCGGTTAGCAAATCGCAGATCAGACAGATGAAGTCATCCCGTTCGAGCACAGCCTGGCGGTGCTTGCCGTGGGTAGTTGGACGGCGCTGCGCCATCGAATGGGGAATCGATTTGGTGATGCCCTTTCGCACCTTGCACTCCACGCATAGACAATCGTCGTCGCGTCCTACTTCTTCGAGATACTGTGCCCGGCACGTCTGGTGCTCTGCCGGGAAATCACCCAACGGCGTACCTGACTCATTGCGGCCCAGGCCAATCTTGTACTCAAATGGAACCTCAGCCTTGCAATATCTACATCTCCCGAGCCGCGCGAGTCTGAAGGTGAAATTACAGCTAGAACAGCAGAAGATTCTGGCTCTTTGATGAGACTCAAATGTAACCGCGCAACCCTTGCAGACCACTTGTGCCCTGTACACAGCTCCCCTTTGTCAGTATTTGAATACAATAAGTGAATCTCAAACAGCTTCGTTCATGACTACTCCAGGGCGAACAAGACCCGAGATTCAGGGGTTTGATGTCCTTATGACCGCCATAATCCATTAAGACTAGCGGAGGCCTACAACGGGCTCGGTAGACGGCGTGTTGTTATGCGTTGCAGCTGGTTCGCTGCCCATATCAACTAAATCTTGGGCAGACCCAAGTGCTTCCTCATCCGAAGGGATCTCATGGAACGAATCACGCATGGAGATCGGCCACATTCTCGGAGTGCGCGGGTGCTTTCCGTTCTTCCATTGCCTCCGCAATGCGCGGGATGGTGGACTTGACGCTGTCCGCAATTACCTTCGTCGACGTTGCGATCATCTCCAGTCGACCGGGGACTGAAGATGATGACACAGCATTTCCCTCCAACAGGGCTACCCGCACATTGAGATTGTAGAAATCGCTCAGCTCCACGCCGTCCAGTCCGGTGTAGGTGAAGGTTACCTTAACCTCGTTAGGGAGGCCGCGGACATTGCGTGAAGACGGGTCATCGAGGCTGAAATCTGAAAGCCACCAAGAGTTGCCGAGTTGCTGTCCGGGAGCGAGGGTGGGGATGGCCTTGTCGTATCTCTCGTGCAGCACCCATGCGTGGGAGCCCTTTGCACCCTCGGGTATCGGCGGTTCGAAGACTACCTGTATATCCCGGGCAGGAGTCGCCCCCATGTTTTTGACAATCAATCGAATGGTGTCTGAACTGAATTCGGACGGTCCAAACTCGGCGACCAGGACCGGTTGGGCTCTGGCGCGGTTGTCGTTGGTTGTCCGGCGAATGCCCCATCCGGCGAATATTGCCGCGCTTACTGCTGCTACTGCTCCGACGCTCGCGCCGACGGAGTTGATAATGTCCAGGGTTCCCATTTCTCAAGTCTGCACTACGGCACAGACATTAGCGGCCCGTCCCTGAGAGACGCTGTCTACGGCTAACTCAAAATCCTCGACCGCAGCTGAAATCTATGCCTTCACGATTTCCATCGCTCACAGCACGCATCGTCCTTAACTTGAGAGGCAGGGCATGTTCCGAGACGAAACTCCACCACGTTCCGTTGCTAAATAATCTCCTGGCGGCTGGAACCGGTCAGGTGCCAGCCGCTCCGTCAACAATCGACCTAGGCGGCTTTCGACAGGGCAGTCGGGAGCGTGGGCAGAGTGGGGCCTCTCGGAGCAGGCTCACTGCGGTGGCTTCTTTGCCAATTACTTGCCTAGGCTGGCCATCTGACTCTGCAGAAATCCGAGGCTTGCTTCGATAAGTTCGATGAGATCCTTCGCCGTAGCCCTCGAATAGTCGAGTTTGCTAACAGCTTCGAATCGCTGAGTTTCGTCTCCTACAAATCCCGGATTGTTTTGCAGCCGGCCACCTATGACTCCGTCAGGGTTGCCTGTGGTCTTGAACCCACGATCTATGACCGGGCCCCATGCACTGTCATTTGCTGGTTTACGACCTGGACTAATCTTCAACAAGAGGTCTCCGAGTTGAGGATGTTTCCCATCCAGGTATGCGTGCAAGGCGTCAATCCTGATCGAGCTTTCCATAGCTTTCGCCATCACCCACACTTCGGCGCGGGCTTCACGCGTTTCGGGTAGAGAGTAATCGATACCTAAACGGATTTCACCGGCCTGCATGCCCTCGTGCCATCTCACTTCGGCGATAAGACAGCGGTTCAGATCGTCCTGGATAGGGCCCAAGCTTGGACAATCGCCAAGCCGCCAGACCCACTGGTAACACCAGCCCACGTGACCAAGCCACGCTGCTCGAGTTCGGCAGCGATACGACGGGTAATCACCACGGCGAGAAACTTTAGGCTGATCGATATGAGGGGACGCCCGTCCTCCCTGGGAGAGAACACTGCGTCGATCGCGGCATCCCACTCATGCATGACCGTCGCCGCGGCTCTAGCCAGCGTTGATGCCTCCTCGCTCTGCGAGTCGACCCAAGCTTCAAAGACGTCGTGCAAGGCCAGGAATTCCCATCTCTCAGCCGAACGCACGAGCGTCCCGTCTGATTGAAGACCGGCCAATATCAGGCGGCCATCCGTTGACTTTTCATAACGATCCTGTTGGTCCGCCGAGAATCGATGGCCAACCTTAACCTCGATTGCCACTTCCTGCTGGCTTTTGCTGCCCAACACGAGATCGACAGTTCCTTTTACCTTTCGGCCGGTGCTCAGCTTCGCCAACAACCGCTCTCTGACCGCGGTCTCAGGAACGAAACCCACCAACGATTCCCAGGGATTGGGATCCAAGTCCGTCAAATGCTGTAAGAGGTCAGACACATGAACCTCACGAGCCAAGATTCGCTGGATTCCTCTAAGCTGGCCAGAAACTGCCATAAACATGCTCCCAATTCGGATTCAGACCCAACGCATCGACGCTGTCCCATAAAGTTGTTCAGGCAAATCTAGGCCACAACCGACGTTTATCCGTTCAGGCAAAAAGACAGGTCTTCAACGGCGAAATCACCGCAGGAATATTATCGATATGGCGCTTACATAGCTCTGGGTGTAAATACGACGAGCATCGAAAGCTGTAGCAGCTATCGTCGTGAGAGCATCGGACGGTCCGCAGAATCCCGCTGTATAGATCGAACCGGCTCCCGAACTAAATCGTGGCTTGTGTTGACCGTTCCTTTTCGAAGACCCAAGGGCTGGTGACGATACAGCCCTCGGTCCACCCACAAGAAATGCCGCCCTAGAACGTTTTCACGGAGGGCGGCATTTCCACTGAATTAGGCGAAGAATTTAGACATTAAATCTAAATTCCACCACGTCGCCGTCGTGCATGACGTATTCCTTGCCTTCAATGCGAACCTTGCCCTTGGCCTTGGCCTCGTGCATGGAACCGGCCTCAATCAGGTCCTCGAAGTGGACAACCTCAGCCTTGATGAAGCCGCGCTGGAAGTCGGTGTGGATGACGCCGGCAGCCTGCGGGGCGGTATCGCCCTGGTGGATGGTCCAGGCGCGGGTTTCCTTGGGGCCTGCCGTGAGGTAAGTCTGCAGGCCGAGGGTGTGGAAACCAACGCGGGCCAGCTGGTCCATGCCTGACTCTGACTGGCCACTCATCTCCAGCATTTCGCGGGCTTCCTCCTCGTCGAGTTCAACGAGGTCAGCTTCCAGCTTGGCATCCAGGAAGATGGCGTCGGCCGGGGCCACCAGCGCGCGCAGTTCTTCCTGGCGTTCCGGGTTGCCCAGCACTGCGTCATCAACGTTGAACACGTAGATGAAAGGCTTGGCCGTGAGCAGCGCCAATTCCTTCAGGTGTTCCATCTCCAGCTTGTCGCTCTTGACGGAGGAGAAAATGGTGTCGCCGCGTTCCAGAACCTTCTGGGCCGCCAGGATGGCACTCAGTTCAGCCGCTTCGCGCTGCTTGAGCTTGACAGCCTTTTCGATGCGCGGGATGGCCTTTTCAACCGTCTGCATGTCGGCCAGGATCAGCTCGGTGTTGATGGTCTCCATGTCGGAGCTGGGATCAACCTTGCCGTCAACGTGGATAACATCCGGGTCATCAAAGACGCGGATGACCTGGGCGATGGCCTCAGCCTCGCGGATATTGGCGAGGAACTTGTTGCCCAAGCCTTCACCTTCCGAGGCACCCTTGACGATGCCGGCAATGTCCACGAAGGACACCACTGCGGGCAGGATGCGCTGGGATCCGAAGATCTCGGCGAGCTTTGCCAAGCGGGGATCGGGCAGGCTGACGATGCCAACGTTGGGCTCGATCGTGGCGAACGGGTAGTTCGCTGCGAGCACGTTGTTGCGTGTCAGTGCGTTGAAAAGGGTTGATTTGCCGACGTTGGGCAGTCCGACGATGCCAATAGTAAGAGCCACGGTAAGTGATTCTACCGGTCGGGCTGGATTTATGCTTGCGTGTGCGAAATCGGGGCGGACTTGTGCCCGTTGCAACGGCCCCCTGCTGCGAAATCGGGCCAGAAAACACCAATGTCAGTGGCTCATGCGAAAGTGGTTCCATGACTGGAATCGCTTGGCTTGTAGCCATCTTGATGTTGTTGGCAGGCGTTGCGCTAGGCGCAGCCGTGGTGGCGTGGCTGCTGCTGGGCAGGCTGCGCGGTGCCACGGAGGAAGCGGATGCGGCACACAACCGCGCGGCCGAGCTCAACGCGAATTTCGCTGCCGCCGATGCCGAACGCCGACTGTTGGCCACCCAGAACCACGCCCTGGCGGCGCAGCAGGGCTCTAACTCCAACGTGTTGCAGGCCCTGGGACCGGTTTCGGAGAAGCTCAATGCCGTGCAGCGCCAAGTGGCCCTCCTGGAACGCGACCGTGTTGAACAGTACGGCCAGCTCGCCGAGCAACTGCGCGACGCCAAGGATGCCGACGCCAAGTTGCTGGCCACCACCTCGTCGCTCGCCGCTGCCCTGCGTTCCAACAGCGCACGCGGCAAGTGGGGTGAGGTGCAGTTGCGCCGCGTGGTGGAGGCCGCTGGCATGCTGGCACACGTTGATTTTCAGGAACAAGTCCACACCAATACGGACGACGGCGTTCACCGCCCCGACATGGTGGTGCGACTCCCCGGCGGCAAGGAGCTGGTCCTGGATGCCAAGGTTCCGCTGACCTCATTCCTTAACGCCCACGACGCCGGAACTACAGACACTGCCGAAACCCAGCAACACTTGGCCCGCCATGCCAAGGCTGTCAAGGTCCACATTGATGCCCTAGGCAACAAGCAGTACTGGACCTCGGCCAAAAACTCCCCCGAACTGGTGATTTGTTTTGTCCCCGTGGAGTCGATCCTGTCCGCAGCCCTGATGGCCGACCCCGAGCTCCTGGACTACGCCATGAGCAAGAATGTGGTGCTGGCATCGCCCATCTCGCTGCTGGCCATCTTGAAGTCCGTGGCCTTCACCTGGCGCCAGGATGTGCTCACCGAAAGCGCCAAGGAACTTTTTGAACTCTCAGCCCAGCTGTATTCCCGTCTGGGCACCATGGGTGAGGCTGTTTCCGCCGTGGGTGTTTCGCTCAAGACCAGCGTGGACAGGTACAACAAGTTGGTGGGCACGCTGGAGGCCAGAGTTCTTCCCACCGCCCGCAAACTCAATGCCATGGACCCGAAGACGCTCGAATCCCCCGCCCAAGTGGAGGTCACGCCACGAATGCTCACAGCTCCGGAATTCGATGTAGCCAGCTGACTTGAGTCGTCATTTTTCCGGCTGGGCCCACGAGCGCGAAGGACCCGGCGCGAGCTTGCGAGCGGTGGGAGCGCTTGGGGCCTATCCGACGCGTCGGCCGCGGGCGGCCTTTGGCGTCTCCTTTACGTCGCCTACAAAAAATGCCGGCTCCAGTCAGTTGGAACTGTAAGGCTAGCTGTTGCTCTTGGCGCCCATCTTGTACGTGGGATCGCCGGCGGCCTTCATGGTGGCGCGGAGTTCCTTGGGCAGGGAGAACAAAATGTCTTCCTCGGCCGTGACAACCTCTTCAACGGAGCCGTAACCGTACTCGGCCAGCAGGCGCAGCACGTCCTGGACAAGAACTTCCGGCACTGAGGCCCCGCTCGTGACGCCAACACTGGCCACACCAACAAACCAGGCCTCGTCGATCTCGTTGGCGAAGTCAACACGGTAGGAGGCCTTGGCCCCGTATTCCAGCGCAACTTCAACAAGGCGCACGGAGTTTGAGGAGTTGGCGGAGCCCACCACAATGACCAGTTCAGCCTGGGGGGCGATCTTCTTGATGGCCACCTGGCGGTTGGTGGTGGCATAGCAGATATCGTCGCTGGGAGGGTTCTGCAGGTTGGGGAAACGCTCGCGCAAGATGTCGACGATCTCCATGGTCTCATCAACTGACAGGGTGGTCTGGGAAAGCCAGATCAAATGGTCAGGGTCATCAACCTGGACGGTGCGCGCCTCTTCGGGGTTGTTCACGATCGTGGTGCTCTCGGGCGCCTCGCCGTAGGTGCCTTCAACTTCCTCGTGGCCTTCGTGGCCGATCAACAAGATGTGATTGTCCTCGGCGAATCGGACAGCTTCCTTGTGCACCTTGGTGACAAGCGGGCACGTGGCGTCGATGGTGCGCAGGCCACGGTCCGCAGCCGATTGCACCACGGCGGGTGAGACACCGTGGGCTGAAAAGACCACCAGCTCCCCTGCGGGCACTTCCTCATTCTCTTCAACGAAAATGGCGCCACGGGCTTCCAAAGAGGAGACCACGTGAACGTTGTGCACGATTTGCTTGCGCACATAGACCGGGGCACCGTAATGCTCCAAGGCCTTCTCCACGGCGATCACTGCGCGGTCAACACCAGCACAATAGCCACGCGGGGCCGCCAGCAGCACCCGCTTCGGGGCAGTCACGGGAGCGGCGGCAGCCACCTCTTCGGGCGACCTGCGACGACGCGGAACGGCGGGCATGGGGACGGAAACAGCAGTGGCGCTCATAGCTACCATCTTACGTGGTGCGCCTGCGCGCCACGATGAGAGATGTGCCACCAACTGCCGCCACCACGGCCGCAACAATAAACGTGGCAGTAATGCCGCCCTGCCAGCTGTCCTGCGCCAGCACAGCCAGTTGCGCACCCATCTGGCTGGCAGCAGCCGGCCCCACAGCCAAATTAGCCAGGACGGTCTCCACCATGCCGGAGGCCAGGAACCACAACAAGGCAACAAGTGCCAAGCCAACACCGACGAAGATGAGTGCCAGCGATCGACGTCGGGCAACAAAAACACCCAGCACCAGAAGGCCCACGGCGATGACAGCCAGCCATACCGACCAGCCGCCCAGCGTTGTGGCCAGCGGCAAAAGACGCGCGACCTGCGGCTGTTCCAGGCTCACCACCACGTCCTTGGGCGTAGGCAAGGTGACGCCCACATCCTCGCTGACACGGGCGGCAACCATTGCCACGAGGGGCGCAATGTCCAATTGCAGATCGCCCTGAATCTCCTTGTTGCCAGCTGCTGCGAAGGACAGTGCGTGACTGCGGGCCAGGGTCTCAGTCCAGGCCTGTGGGTAACCCGGATCCGTGTAAAGGCTGCGCGCAGTGGAGTTGACAATGGCAGCGGCCAGCTCCTTCAATTGGGGCGGCAGATCCAAGGAGGCAGTGGTTTGAGTGGCCACCATGGTGGACAAGCCATCCTGGAATTCCTTGTTGCTGCCCAACGGTCCGGCCAAAGCCACAAAGCCGTTCTGCTCAACCACGTTGCGCTGCAACCACACTGCGGGCCCTGCCACTGATGCCAGCAATAGGGCCACAATGATCAAAATTGCCGAGCCTGCGGTGCGCATGTGCCATCCTCATAAACCAAAAAAGAATCCAATAATGGATTTCCACACTAGTACATGCCTGTGGATAGCGCGGTTTGAATGTCAGTGAGGAAAGCTAGAGTTACTTCATAGGCTGTACTGGACGGCCACGCTGGACACCCTTGTGAAGGACGGTGAGCTTAAGCCATGGCAGAAACCCCTGAACGTAAGGTCATTGCACCCACGGCTGCGGAGACCTCCCCGGACAATCCCTGGCCGCTGCAGCTGCTCAGCCAAAAGCTCAAGGCCCATATTGAAAAGGCCCCGCCGGCATGGGTTGAGGCGCAAGTCATTGAATTGAATCAGCGCGCAAATGTCAGCTACCTGACGCTGCGTGACATTGATGCCGAAGTCTCCCTGAGCGTAACCATCTGGGGTTCTGTGTTGAGCCGCCTGGAGGCCCCGCTGGAACGTGGATCCCGGGTGGTGGCACAGCTCAAACCCGACTTTTGGCTTAAAACAGGCCGTTTGTCCATGCAGGGACAGGACATCCGCCCCGTCGGTTTGGGCGATCTGCTGGCACGTATTGAGCAACTCCGCCAGGCACTGGCCGCCGAGGGACTCTTCGATGCGCGCCGCAAAAAGCCCTTGCCCTTGCTGCCGCACAGGATCGGCCTCATTACGGGCCGCAACTCCGATGCCATGAAGGACGTGGTGCGGAATGCTTCACTGCGTTGGCCTGCCGTGGAGTTTGAAATCCGTGAGGTGGCTGTCCAGGGCGTCAATGCCGTCACGGCCGTCATTGGCGCCCTGGCCGAACTCGACGCCGATCCCCGCGTTGACCTGATTGTCATTGCCCGGGGTGGCGGGTCTTTGGAGGATTTGCTGCCGTTCAGCCATGAATCGTTGGTGCGCGCCGTGTCTGCCGCACAAACCCCCGTGGTCAGTGCCATTGGCCATGAGGCCGACCGGCCGCTGCTTGACGAGGTGGCCGATCTCCGCGCCTCCACCCCCACCGACGCGGCCAAGCGCATAGTTCCCGATGTTGGCGAGGAATTACGGCGGGTGGATCAGGCCCGCACGCAGCTCAACCGCCGAATCCATGACCTCTTGGACCGTGAGACCGAGCGGCTTGCCTATTTGCGTTCCCGCCCGGTGCTGGCCAACCCTGCCATGATGCTTTCCACCAAGTACGACGACGTCTCGGCCCTGAGGGGGCGGGCCCGCACCGCGGTGCGTACCCAGGTGGGGCGCCATGCCGATCAGTTGACACACTTGCAGGCCCAAGTACGTGCCCTGTCGCCGCAGAAAACACTTGACCGCGGTTACGCTGTGGTGCAGTTGGAGGACAGCAGCATTGTCCGGCTGCCCGAACAGGTCCACACAGGTTCGCCTCTGCGCATCCGGGTGGCGGGCGGCACCTTTACGGCCACGGCCTCCAGCGGCGAAAAGCCCTCAGGCGCAATAGAGACTCTAGAGCGCACCGACACCACAGCAAAGGAATCCGCATGAGCCCCACCACAGCCGCCACCCCCAACGGCGACGTTGCAGCCCTCAGCTATGAGCAAGCCCGGGAACAGTTGATGAACGTTGTCAATCAGCTTGAGGCTGGAAGTTCCAGCCTGGAGGACTCCCTGGCCCTCTGGGAGCGGGGCGAAACGTTGGCCAAGCGCTGCGAAGAATGGCTCGAGGGCGCCAAGGCTCGCCTTGACGCCGCCCGAGCAACTGATGGCGACGCACAGCCCGGGCAGTAACCTCACCTGCGATCAGCACCCAACGGACAGGAGCCGTGATGGCACAGGCGTGGCTAAAGTCCCTCTTGCCGGGACCCACCCGAGCTCCCGCCGCGCCAAGAGTCTCCAGCCGCAGCGAAACGCTCATGGTTGCCGGCAGGAGACGGCGGTACCTGTTGGTTGGACCACCACCTGATGCACGCCGCTACAGCCAGCCCGCCGCCGTCCTCATCGTGTTGCACGGCTCGAGCCAGACAGGGCAGGCGGTGCGCTCCTTTAGCGGCAACAGTTTTGACTTCTTGGCGGCGGAGGGCCGTGTGGCGGTTGTTTATCCTGACGGGCTGAAGAAGCGGTGGAACCACAACAAGTCCGCCCGCGAAGCCACCAATGACGTTGCCTTCATGGATGCGCTGGCCGGGCACTTTAATGCCCTCCTCGGTCAGGTTCCGGTAATAGTTGTTGGCTTTTCCAACGGCGGGCAGTTGGCCATCCGGCTTATCCATGAGATCCCGCAGAAACTCTACGGAGCTGCCATTGTGGGAGCCACCTTGCCGCGGCCCGGCGGGCTGGCCTTTACAGACCAGTACCAGCCGGTGCCTGTGATGCTGATCCACGGGACCCATGACCCAGTGGTGCCCTATGGGGGTGAGGGCTGGTTTGGTAGCCTTTTGGGCAGGCCGCGCGGACCGTCAGCGCCGGAGACGGCCGCGTACTTTGCAGCCAGGAACGGGATCACAGCAGCACCAAAGACCACGGTGCTGCCACATCGGCCCGAAAGCGGACGAACCGCCGTGACACTCACCCGCTACGAGCAGCCGGGTCTGGCGTCTGTGGCACTGTACACGGTGTGTGGCGGTGGGCATGTGGTGCCCAACCGTCAGCGAAAGGCCGTCATTGTTGCGGGCAGAACCACCCAGGACATCAGCGCCGTTGCGGCGTTGGCGGAGTTCTTCCCCGCCCTGCGTCAACAACCGAGAGGCTAGGCGCCGACCAGGCGGGACCTTTCATGGGCCAGGTCGTAGTCCCCCGCCGGCCAATGCAGGTTCATCCCGCGCATCGCCTCGATGAGAATTTCCTGAACAGCCATGCGGGCGTACCACTTTTTGTCCGCCGGAACCACGTACCACGGTGCGCGCTCAGTGCTGGTGTGTTCAAAGGCCCGCTGGTATGCGTTCATGTAGTCGGGCCAAAACTCGCGCTCATCCAGGTCCGTGGGGCTGTACTTCCAATACTTGGTGGGATCGTGCAGGCGGGCTGAAAGCCGGGCCAACTGCTCATCGGGGCCCAGATTCAGCATGACCTTGACAATGGTGGTGCCTCCGTCTGCGAGTTCCGCTTCAAAGTCGTTGATGGCTGCGTAGCGCCGCTCAATTTCAGCCTCATCGGCCCACCCGTGAACCCGGTGGATCAGCACGTCCTCATAGTGGGACCTGTCGAACACACCCAGCATGCCCGGCCCGGGCGCCGCGGGGCGCACGCGCCACAAAAAGTCGTGCTCCTTTTCCTCATCCGTTGGCGCCTTGAAGGTTTTCAGTTTCACGCCCTGCGGGTCCACCGCCCCCACAACACGGCTCACGATGCCGCCTTTGCCGGCGGTGTCCATGGCCTGCAACACCAACAGCACCGACTTCTTGCCGCCATAGCGGCTCTCAGCAAAAAGCTGTTCCTGAAGTCCGGCCAGAACTGGCGCCCGGGCAGCCAAGGTGGCTACGCCGTCGACCTTCTTGCCATCAAAACCAGACGCCGCATCGGTGGGTTGTGCAGCCAAGGAAAAGCCCTTGCCCACGCGCAGAAGATCGGACAGTTGAGAGGTGAATCCAAGCGGAAGTGACACGGTGGAGCCTTTCCCTAGGGTTTGTACGTGCTCAGGAAATCTGCAATGCGCCCAATGGCTTCCTCGAGATCAAGGACATTGGGCAAGGTAACAAGGCGGAAATGATCGGGGCGAACCCAGTTGAAGGCAGTGCCGTGGGAAATGAGGATTTTTTGTGATTCCAGCAAATCCAAGGCGAATTTCTCGTCGCTCTTGATGGGATACACCTCAGGGTCCAACTTGGGAAACAAGTACAGTGCGCCCTTGGCCTGGTTGGTGCTCACACCGGGAATTTCATTGAGCAGCTTGTAGGCCACGTCGCGCTGCTCGCGCAGCCGCCCGCCGGGCAGGATCAGGTCCTCGATGCTCTGGTGCCCGCCCAAGGCCGTTTGGATGGCGTGCTGGCCTGGGGCATTGGCACACAGTCGCATATTGGCGAGCAGGTTGATGCCCTCTAAATAGTCGGCGGCATCGGCCTTGGGCCCTGAAATGGCCAACCAGCCGGAGCGGTAGCCGCAAATCCTGTACGCCTTGGACAGTCCGCTGAAGGTCATGCACAACACGTCCTCCCCGGTGATGGTGGCCGTGTTGATGTGCTCGGCATCGTCGTAGAGGATCTTCTCGTAAATCTCATCGGAGAACACCACCAGGTCATGCTTGCGGGCCAAATCAACCATGCCCTGCACAATGTGCTTGGGGTAGACGGCACCCGTGGGGTTGTTGGGGTTGATGATGACTATGCCCTTGGTTTTGGGCGTAATCTTCGCCGCAATGTCCTCCAGGTCGGGCCACCACTCGTTGTCCTCATCGCACAAGTAGTGCACGGGACGCCCACCGGCGAGGCTGACAGATGCCGTCCACAGCGGGTAGTCGGGGGTGGGGATCAGGACCTCATCGCCATTGTTGAGCAAGGCCATCAAGGACAAGGTGATGAGCTCGCTGACGCCGTTGCCCAGATAAACATCATCGACGTGGATGTTTTGGATGCCGCGGGTCTGGTAGTACTGGACCACTGCTGTGCGTGCCGAGAAGATGCCGCGGGAGTCCGTGTAGCCCTGGGCGTGGGGCAGGTGGCGGATCATGTCCACCAAGATGGCGTCCGGAGCTTCGAAGCCGAAGGGAGCTGGATTACCAATGTTCAACTTCAAGATGCGGTGGCCTTCGGCCTCCATCTGCTGCGCCTTTTGCAGCAGCGGACCGCGGATGTCGTAGAGCACATTGTGAAGCTTGGTGGATTGCGTAAATTCTGCCATGAGACAAATATGGCACACGGGGCCCGGGGTTTGTTTCCAAGACGTGCCCAACGGCACAGGCCAATGGCTAAGAACTGGCCTTGATGAGTCCTTGCTGAACAAGCCAGGCTTTGGCAACGTTGGCCAAACCACCAAATTGGGTGTCCTGCGACAAGCGGTTGAGGTTGGTCAATTCCTGGGATGTGAGGGCAGCACTGACCTTGTTCATGACCTCTTGCACCTCGGCAGGGACCTTCTTTGAGGCTACCAACGGCACAACATTCTGGGTGAGGAACAGTTGCTTGGGGTCTGTGAGCACCACCAGTGAGTTGTCCTCAATGGCCGGGGAAGAGCGGTGAAGTTCGGCCACTTGAATGCTGTCACGCAGAAGCGACCACACCACGGAGTCCTTGTTGGGTTGCTCGTTGGGGGCCAAGGGGAGGTACGTCTTGGGTACACAGTTGTAGTCGCTGCCCAAGCCGGCCAAGCCGCGATCCGCGCTCTCGAAGGCTGCCGATCCGCCCATGGACAGCTTGTCGCAGATTTTTCCCAGATCACTGAGGCTCTTAAGTTGATGCTTCTGCGCAGTAACAGCTGTGACCACCATGGCGTCGCTGACTTCGGCCTTGGTAGCATCCAAGATGCCCACCTCATCCGGGAGCGAAGTTTTCAGGGCTTCCAAAACTTCAGCGGTGGCCTCAGCCGTGAGAGCGGGCGCCACGTCAGCCAAGGCCACGCGGGAGTAGACAGGGACAATATCAACGCTGCTCAGTTGCAGATTGGATACCAAGGACCCTTGAGTTTCGTTCGCCGTTTTAACACTTGTCTTTACCCCGGCGGCATTGAGGGCTGCGGCGTATACATTGGCCAGCAGGGCACCTTCTAGCGGATTTACGCCGTCGGGCACCTGGGGAGTTCCCACCACCAGGGACTCTGCCCCTGGTGAGGCGGCGGGTATGCCCACAATGGGTTCGGGCGTACATGCTGTGAGCGCACCCAACAGCAACGCCACGGCGCATGCGCCAGAAAGAACTTGACGCAGCACCATACCCTCCCCTAAAAACGATCTCTACTAGTTAGCTCAAATCTTCCACATACGTTACTCCCTCAGCACCCAATATGGGATTCTCATGGAGTTCGGCGTGTATTCCACCGTGTTCCAGTTCAAGCACAGTGACCTTGTTGACTCCTGCTTTCAGCAGCGGGCCGGGCACATAAAGGGTTACCTGCGGCCCAATTTCCCAGAAACGGCCCAACAGGAAGCCGTTAATCCAGACCAGGCCCTTGCCGAAGCCCGGCAGCGCCAAGTAGGTGTCGGCTGGTTCGTCAATGTGCAATTCACCGTGGAAGTAACCGGCACCAAGTTCCGCATCTGCAGGCGCCGCTGCAGCTCCGGTAAAGGTGGGGCTTTCAGGATTGTCCGAGCAGTCCTCGGCAACGCCCACCTGCAGGAGCTCAGCCAGCGGCTTCTCCAAGTTGATGGGGCGCTGCTCCCAATGGAAAACGTAGCGCTGGTTGATCAGGACGCCGTCCAAGATGCCCTTGCCCTCGCCAAAGCGCGGACCGTAGTTGATACGTCCCTGGTTCTCCACCAGGATTTCCAACTGAGCCAACCCCCCGCCTCCGTTGACCTTGAGCCCGGTCTCGCAGTTGGCGTCCGTCAGGACACCCGCATAAGCGCCGTCCACCCACACGTACGCCCGGTCATGGAGTTCGCGGACCTTGATGGTGCCTTCGCCGGAGGGCAATACAGCTTTGGCGCTGTAGTGAACCAGCCCCCGGTCAAGTCCCAGCTTTTCAAAGGACAGGGGCTTGATGCTGTGAACAGGCCTGATGGCCCTGACAAAATCAAGCAATGCTGTGCCGCGAGTCAAAGTGAAGGTGCAGGCGGGAACAACGCCCGCGGGCGTGTTCAGGTGGACGGGGATGGGTGTCAGTTCCCGGCCTGAGGATGCATAGAACGCCTCGCGCATGGCGTGGAATTTCTCGGTGAGACGCCCGTCTTCGGCAATGGGGGCATCGGAGTCGTAGCTGGTGATGGTGGGCTGGATGGCTCCATCATGATTAGCCCCGGAACTCAGACCAAAATTGGTGCCGCCGTGGGCCATGTAGAGGCAAACGGAACCGTCAAGGTCAAGAATCTTTTTGACCTCGTCCGCCGCGTCAACCGCGGCACGCGTGTGGTGGGGTTCTCCCCAGTGGTCAAACCAGCCATTCCAAAACTCAACATTGAAGAACGGCTCGCCCGGGCGCCGGCGTTCCCAGATCGCATCGGCCTCGTCACCGCGGGAGCCAAGTGTCGCCGTCGCCCAAGTATCCGGCAGGGCGCCGCCGTCCAGGAAATAGTCCGTGCCGCCGTCGGCCGTAAAGAGAGTCTCGGTAATGCCGCGATCCACCAAAGCCTTGCGGTTCCAGCGCAGATATTCCTTGTCGTCGCCGTAGCTGCCGTATTCGTTCTCGATCTGCACGGCAACCACGGGGCCGCCATGGCACGCCTGGAGCGGGGCAATTACCGGCAGGAGCGCATCAAACCATTCCTCCACGACACCTGTGAAGAGCGGGTCGGAGGAACGCAGCACCATGTCCGGGTTGGAGATGGCCCAGGACGGGAATCCGCCGTTGTCCCACTCGGCACAGATGTAGGGCCCGGGGCGCACAATGACGTCCAGTCCGGCGTCACCAGCCAAGGTGACGAACCGGGCAATGTCCTTCCAACCCGTGAAATCCGGGGCAGCATCGGCTCTGGGCTGGTGGAAATTCCAGGCAATGTAGGTATCAAGGGTGTTGACGCCCATGGCGACCAGACGGTCAATCCTGTCCTGCCACTGATCCGGATGAATCCGGAAGTAGTGGATGGCGCCGGCAATAATCCTGTGCGGCTGGCCGTTCTTGAAGAGTTTACGATCCTCGTAGCTCAGGGCCGGGGCCACCGCCAATTCTTCGGACAGCTCGGCGGGCGCGAGCGATTTGCTGGCCGGGGCACCCGACGCGGTCACAATGGTAGACAACTAAACTCCTGGTACTAGTCACACAGACGCACTCGTGGACATTCTGTTATGGATAACAAATGCTGCCCTAACAATACCGTCAAATGTTGATGACCCGCCGGAATTGAAAGAATTCACAGCGTGTTACAAGTAAACAAATTAGACTTGCCCCAGACTCATATCTTGGATGCACCGCCCTGACGGATGAATCCGAACCAGCCAAAGGAACCTCATGACGGCCCCCCAGTTCACCCGTGGCCCAGCAATGCGCGACGTTGCCTCCGCAGCGGGCGTTTCAGCACAGACCGTCTCCCGTGTGCTCAATGAGCATCCAAACGTCCAGGAGAGCACCCGTCGACGCGTTTTGGCCGCGGTGGAGGAGCTGGGATACCGCCGGAACAACACCGCCCGGGCGCTGGTGACAGGCCAGTCCAAAACCATTGGTGTGCTGACTCTGGCCACCAACAACTACTCGCGCTCCTCCTTGGCGTTGGGCGTTGAACTAGGTGCACGCGAGGCCGGGTACACAGTGAACTCGGTGACCTCCAGCCTGAGCGCGCAGGCACTCACAGATGCTGTGAGCAGGTTGGTGCACCAAGGCGTGGACGGCATCATCATCGCCGCCCCTCTGCAGGAAGCGGCCGAGCAGGTCAGTAAAATTACGTCCCGCATTCCCACCGTCAACACTGACGGGTCCTCCAGTATGGGAGATCGCATGGTGGGTGTTGACCAGGACATTGCGGCCGTTCTGGCCACCAAGCACCTGCTGGATCTTGGCCACAAGACCGTGTGGCATGTTGCTGGACCGGTGGAGTGGTCTGATGCCGCGAGCCGCCTGGGCAGCTGGCGGCGGACCCTGCAGGAAGCCGGTTGCGAGGTGCCCCCTGAACTCCACGGCGACTGGAGCCCGGAATCCGGTTACCGCAACGGGCTCATTTTGGGCCGCATGCCGGAGGTCACAGCCATTCTGGTGGCCAGTGATGAAATGGCCTTCGGTGTCATCCGAGCCCTCACCGAACTGGGCAGGCGCATCCCCGAAGATATCTCGGTGGTGGGCATTGACGACATCGATTTGGCCGCGTTCTCCAACCCGCCACTCACAACCATCCGCCAGTCCTTCGAGGACACCGGCCGCCGTGCCGTGCAGCGCCTGGTGGCTCAAATTGCCAACCCAGCCCTGGAGAACACTCCCGATCTGGTGGCGCCAACACTTATTGTTCGCGGCAGCACCGCTCCCCCGCCCGCAGACAATTAGCGATGGACCGAACGGGCAGTAGTTGTTGATGTTTCTGAAAAACATCAACAACTACTGCCCGTTCGCGGTTCGAAAAGCCGCGCCTGCCCTCAGGTGCGGGTTGCCACCAGCAGCGGGATGCCAAAAATGGGGTCCTGATCCAAGACGTCAACGTCGTCCAGTCCGGCCGCGGCCAAATGAGCCTTGAACGCAACTTGCAGGGCGGGGACATTGGTGCCCAAGCCGCTCCCAAGTACAATGGGACCGGCAATCGATAGCTGCCGGGCAACTTGGCTGGCCATGGCGGCCAAATCCTTGGCGACCTGGTCCACCAGGCCCAGTGCGTGGGCATGTCCCTGTTCGGCCGCGGCAAAAATCACCGGCGATGCTGCAGCCCAGTAGCGACGAGTGGTGCCCTGGTGAAAATGGGCAATCAGGCCCTGCGGATCAGTGAGCTTGCAGTAATCCAGCAAACCGGCTGTCAAACTGTCCACGGGCTCGCCCAAATCCATCCTGTGCAGGCTGTAGCGCACGGCCTCGCGACCCAACCAATATCCGCTGCCCTCATCGCCCAGCAGGTATCCCCACCCACCGGCGCGGGCCTGCTCCCCTGCCGCATTCACCCCCCAGGCAGCCGACCCTGTCCCGGCAATGACGGCGATCCCTTCGGTTGCACCGGCTGCGGCGAGCAACAGGCGGGTGTCATGGACAACGCGCACCTGCGCCCCCGGCACAAATCCTGCGATCAGATCGCGAAGGGCTGCTGCGTCGTCGTCCGTGTCAACACCCCCGGCACCTGCCAGCACTTCCGTGGGCTCGATGCTGCCCAGCAGGCCAAACAGCTCCGCCATGTTGGCGCGGGCCGTCTCGGGGCTCACATTCTGGACGTTGGTGCTACCCACACTGAAATCAGCCACAACTTCGCCGTCGATCCATGCGATGCCGCGGGTCTTTGAGCCGCCAATGTCCAGACCCACATGGCAGGCAGGGACATTGTTCAGGTTCCGTATGTTGTGATTCACACACCTAGACTAGTGGCATGTTCACTTCGCCCCTGATAGCTGCCCCGATGGCCGGTGGAAGTACGACGACGTCGCTCGCCTTGGCCGCCCAAGGTGCGGGTGCATTTGTGTTCGCCGCCGGTGGCTATAAAACAGCGGAACAGCTTGCCGCGCAGATAGCCCCGTTGCGGGCCACCGGCATTGATTTTGGCGTCAATCTGTTTGTTCCGCGCAACACTGCACTCGCAAGCGGACAGGCGGCGGCACTGAGACGCTATGCGGCCATGCTGGGGCCAACGGCAGAACGTTACGGCGCAGTGGTTCCAGAGGTTTCGCTCGCCTGGGCGAACCCGCAGGGGCAGGATTATTGGGATGAGAAAGTAGCTCTGCTCTTGGCTGAGCCCGTACCCGTGGTGAGTTTTACCTTTGGCTTGGCCCCCTCCCGCGTGGTGTCCGCATTGCACAATGTTGGTACCAGGGTGGTTGCCTCAGTGACAAGTGTGGCCGAGGCGCTCGCTGCAGCGCAGAGCGGCGCGGACGCCTTGGTGGTCCAACACGCAAATGCTGGCGGTCACACAGCAGCCTTCTTGGCGGGTGGGGAAGTTTACCAAGGCACCCTTGTTGATTTGATTACTGAGGTCCGTGCTGCCGTATCTCTGCCGTTGGTTGGCGCAGGGGGCATCTCCAATGCCCGGGCGGCAAAGGAAGTTCTGCGCGCCGGGGCAGTTGCTGTTGCAGTGGGTACGGCCTTATTGCGCACTGATGAAAGTGGCGCCAGGGCTGTGCACAAGGATGCACTGGCTGACCCGCGCTTCACCAGCACAGAAGTAACGCGCGCATTTACCGGCAAGCCCGCACGTGCATTGGTGAATGATTTTGTTCGCAGCTATTCAGCGACCGCGCCCAACGCCTATCCCGAGGTCCATTTCCTGACAGCTTCGCTGCGTGCGGGCGCAGCAGCCACCAATGACCCGCAAGCCCTGAACCTGTGGGCCGGTACGGGCTGGAAGTCGGCGCAGGAAGGCCCGGCCGCCGCTGTGGTCAGGACATTGCTGGCGGAACTGTAGCCCGGGCAGTTTACGTACTGAATTCTTGAAATTACTGGGAATTGAATCAATTATTCGGTATTTTGTTAGAATAGCGAACTAACGAACGCCGCACCCCGGCAGTTTTTCACCGTGCTTGTCTAACTTCTTGGAGAATCCCCATGGCAACAGTCCCGAAGAACGTTCGGCGAGATCAATCCCAGGTGCACTACGGGGCCGAGCCGCTGGACTCCGTGGACCGTCAGATTATTGACACGCTGGTGGCCGATGCCCGCATCACCAACAGGGACCTGGCCGACGCAGTGGGGATTGCCCCGTCAACGGCGTTGATGCGCACCCGCGCCCTGATGGAACGCGGCGCCATTGAAGGCTTCGAGGCCAAGCTGAACCTGGCCTCCATTGGCCGCGCAGTTCAAGCCCTCATCGCTGTGCGCTTGCGCGCCCACGACAGGGACGAGATTGACACCTTTACGGCAAGGGTCCCCCTGCTCCCTGAAGTGCTTTCCACGTTCCACACCTCCGGTTCCGTTGACTATCTGCTCCATATTGCTGTGCGGGACACCGACGCGCTGCGCGACTGGGTGCTGGACAACCTGACCACGGATCCTGTGGTGGGCCACACCGAAACTACCCTGGTGTTCAAGCACATTCCAGGCCATACGGGTCCGCTGGACTAGTCGTGGTTTGAGCATTCCGCCCCGGATTCCAGGCCCTGCCGGGGCGGCTGCAAATCTTTTGCCCCATCCGCCCCCATAATGGGCTTGTGACCATCATTGACAACGCCGTGTACGTCAACGGCCGGCGCTACGCGGCCCCCACCAGCCTTGATCAGACGTATGAGCTCATGGACTCCTGCCATGGGATGGCATGGATTGGCATGTACCGTCCCGATGCCGAGGAGATGAGATCCCTCGCCACAGAGTTTTCGCTTCACGAACTCGCCGTTGAGGACACCATCATGGCCCACCAGCGGCCCAAGCTGGAGAGGTACGACGACGTCCTGTTCACCGTGCTTCGACCCGCCAAATACATTGATGAAACTGAAGCTGTTGAGTTTGGCGAACTGCACATCTTTACTGGCAAAGACTTTGTGGTGACCATTCGCCATGCCGAGACGCCAGGGCTTTCTTCCACCCGCACCCGGCTGGAGGCCGATCCCGAGTTGCTGGCGTTAGGTCCGGAAGCTGTGCTGTACGCCATCATGGACCAGGTGGTTGACGACTACCAGCCGGTCATCAATGGTTTGGAGAATGACATTGATGAGATCGAGGACCAGTTGTTTGCCGGCGACCCAGCCGTGTCCCGACGCATTTATCAGCTCTCCCGTGAAGTCATCCAATTCCAGCGGGCCATCCACCCCTTGAGCGACATGCTTACCCGGCTCAAGGGCGGCTTTGAAAAGTACCACATCAACGTTGAGCTGCAACGGTACCTTCGCGATGTGGAGGACCACGTGGAATCAGTCACGGCGAAAGCTGATTCCTTCCGCCAGCTGCTGCAAAACGCGCTGACAGTTGATGGCACCCTGACCACCAACCGCCAAAACGAGGCCAGCGCCGCCCAAAATGAGGAAATCAAGAAAATTTCATCCTGGGCAGCGATCTTGTTCGCTCCGTCCTTTGTGGCAGGCATTTACGGCATGAACTTTGCTGTGATGCCCGAACTCCATTGGGCATGGGGGTACCCCTTCGCCTTGGCCTTGATGCTTCTGGTAGGCCTAACCATGTACGTCATCTTCAAGAAGAAGACCTGGCTCTAGCTCTGACCTCAGCGGACTAGGTGCGGGCCAGCGCGGCGATGTCCTCCAGGAAATCGGCCGCCACAGCATCACTGACGGTGGCTTTGGTCTCGGCAATGGTGTCCAGGTAGTCGGCTGTCACGGGACCACGGCGCTCGGCGGGCGCAACGCCGTCGAACACGGCCTTTTCCAAGGCACGCTGCGACGCGCTGCGGGCGGCAAACTCAATATCCGCCGGTGAGAAGCCAACGCTGGCGCTTACCAAAGCGGCCACATCAATGTGTTCCACCAGGTGCCCGGGAATGAAACGGTTCCACATGGCTGCTCGGGCTTGGGCGTCGGGCAGCCCAATGGGGATGACGTAGTCAAAGCGTCCGTGGCGTAGAAATGCCGAATCCAGGGAGCGGATGAAGTTCGTGGCGCACACCAGCAACCGGCCTGGCTGGTCCCGGAACGCTGGGATGATCTTCAGCAGCTCGTTGGTGACACCCTGCATGGGCGACGGCGGCTCCCCCGAACGCTGCGAGGCAATCTCCTCGACCTCGTCAATGAAGACCACGGCATGCTCCAACTCGGCGATCTCCAAGAACGTCTGGCGCAAGGCACCGGCCAAACCGTCCGGGGAACCTGCTAGCCGGGATGGGAAGACTTCCACAAAGGGCCATTCCAGGCGTGAGGCGATGGCCTTGGCGAAAGTGGTTTTACCTGTTCCGGGAGGACCAAAAAGCACCACAGCCCGCGGCGGCACCACACCAAACTCCTCAGCCAGCTCCGACTCCGCTAGCGGAAGCACCAGGCGGCGTTCCAGCAGCTCCTTTTCATCCACCATGCCGGCTACACGGTCCCAGAGGTCACGGGGCAACAGCCTGCCACCCAATTCCTCCAAGGCGCCACGCTCGGCCCGTTGGACGGGGATGCGCCGTTCAAAATAGCGCAGGTTCTTTTTCACCACGAATCCCCTGTTACTAAAGGCTTCCACCCGGGTTTCCGTTTCAGGCATGAGGGCTGAGAGCTTGTTCAAGCCATGGGCGGTCATGCGATTCTCAACCGCAGCCAGCAGCAAGGTGCCAATGCCGCGGCCACGAAAAACAGGCAACGTGGCCAGGAAAACTATCCAGCCCTGATCGTGGGCGGCCCGCCCCACGGCCGCACCAATAATTTGCTCACCCTGGACGGCCACCACTGCATGGTCCTTTTCACAGGATGCCAACACCTCTGAAAGGTCGTAGACGGGGTCCACACCGTTCTCGCGCAGCGACTGCCACAACTGAAGAATGCCTTCAACATCTTGTGAATGAAAATCACGAATAGTCCATGCCGTCATGTAACTGCCGCTCCTTTGCGTTAGCCAATGCCGCCATCATGGCACAGTGCTTGGTCCGCACGGAAACCGTCAGCGTATCTAAAGTCACAGGCACGTTGGAAACAATCCTGGCCTCTCCGGCGCTGTAGACCCCAGAGAACATTCCTCACCGCTAAGAAAGCTGGACCCCATGAGCATCGACATCGCATCAGAACCGGACCTGAACAACCAACTCATCCTTGACGCGGACGCGGCAGCAGCACTCTTCATGGAGGCCCGCACAGCCAATAGCTGGTCAGATGAAAAAGTCAGCGACGAAACTCTTCAGGCCATCTACGCACTGACCAAGATGGGACCCACCGCCTTCAACGGCCAGCCTCTGCGCATTACTTGGGTCCGTTCATCCGAGGCCCGTGAGCGTTTGGTTGAGCACATGATGGACGGCAACAAAGCCAAGACCCTCACGGCACCCATGGTGGCCGTGCTGAGCTTCTCGCAGGAATGGCACGCCCTCATGCCTACAACGGCACCGCACATGGCTGACATGCTGATGCCAATGTTCGAGGCCAATGTTGAATCCCGCATTGCCGCAGGCAACAACAACGCGCATGTCCAGGCTGGCTATTTCATCCTTGCAGCCCGCGCTGCAGGTTTGGCTGTTGGCCCCATGACAGGCTTCAACCCCTCCGGTGTGGATGCCGAATTCAACGGTGACTCGAACTTCAAGTCCTTCATGGTGGTCAACATGGGCAAGCCCAGCGGTGACGTCGATCGCGATCGCCTCCACCGCCTGGATTTTGACCTCGCCACCGTAACCTTGTAAAAATTTCTTTCAGTCTTTCGGGACAATTTTGAACTAAATTACCCACTAGCGCGCTGTCCTCGTTTTTTACGGGTGACAGCGCGTTTTTTGGTGCACCAGCCCGGAACTGCGGGACGGGCAACAAATACGAGCAAGAACCATCTAGCGCTTTTTCAAGCTTCGCCACTCCTTGGCACCCCAAACGCGTGCGGAACCGGCATCCCGCCTGCCGGGCCGCGACCCCAACCTGGAATTAACACTCTTCCCAAGGAATTTTGATATGGATAACATGAAGTTTGTGTGACCTGTATCTCTCATTTCAGCAAAGGATGAACACGTGCATTCCATGTGGAAAAAGACATTAGCAATGGCGGTGGTGACCCCTGCGATGCTGCTAACGATGGCGGCCCCGCCGGTGGTTGCAGCCCCTGGTGACCCCGTTTCGGCGAACCTAGCCCTGGCCTCTGCCGGCGGCACTGTAACCTCGTCCGGCGACGAGTCGGCCAGCAGCAACGGCACCGACTTCGCCACCGACGGCAGCGCCAGCACCCGCTGGTCGTCCAATCACGCCGACAATGCGCAGTTGACGGTCAAGCTGGCAAAGCCCACTCTCATTGAAAAAGTAGTCATTAAGTGGGAAGCGGCTTGTGCCGCCAAGTACAAGCTGCAGGTCTCCAATGACGGTGTCACCTTCATTGACGCCACGGACGTCATTTCCCGCGCAAATTGTGATCCGGCAACTCTAGACACTCAGACGGTCAAGACTGCCCTGGCCACCACCAAGTACCAGTACGTTCGCATGCAGGGCGTGGAACGCACACCCATCGGCGGCACCAAGTGGGGCATCTCCCTCTTCGAAATGGAAGTTTGGGGCATCCCGGCAGCAGCAGGGAAAAACGTAGCCTTGGCATCCGCCGGCGCCACCGTGACCGCATCGGGGCAAGAAGTTGCCAACCAGTGGGGCCCCGCACTGGTCATCGACGGCGACACCGACGCATCCAAGCCCAATGCACAGCAGTCCCGCTGGTCCTCCAACACCGCCGATAATGCCCAGATCACGGTAAAGCTGGCAGCGCCGACGGTTATTGACCACGTCAGCATCGTGTGGGAGGCCGCCTGCGCCAAGACGTACAAGCTGCAGGTATCCACGGACGGCATCGCCTTTACCGACGCCACCGACGTCATCACCCCCACCTGCGCCACGCGCGACACCCAAAAGCTCAAGGCAGCAGTGGCCGCAACACCGTACCAGTATGTACGCATGCAGGGCATTGAGCGCACGCCCATCGGTGGCACCAAGTACGGCATGTCCATGTGGGAATTCCAGGTTTGGGACGGCGAGGAAGCGGTCACGGCAGCTCCCGCCGAGGGCATCAATTTGATCCCCCTTCCCGTCAATATGGAGGCCCCCACAGAGGCTCCCTTTAAGCTTGCCGCTGGCTCACGAATTGTGGCCAACAACGCTGAGACCAAAAAGACGGCCAACTACCTGGCAGATATCTTCCGCACCTCTACCGGCCTGGCCTTGCCGGTAGCCGATGGCAGCACGGGCGACGCCGACGACATTGTGTTGGTCCAGACCCCCGGGGTAATCCCCAACCTGGAAACTCAGATGCAGGCCGAGGCCTACACCCTCAGTGTTGACGCGCTAACGGGCGCAAAGGTCACGTCCCCCACCAGCGACGGTGTTTTCAACGGTGTCCAAACCCTGCGCCAGCTGTTCCCGGCTTTTATCGAATCCAAGCAGAAGGTCTTCGCCGACTGGAACGCACCGGCCGTGGAAATATCCGACGCGCCTCGTTTCGACAAGCGTGGCATGATGCTCGACGTCGCCCGCGACTTCAAGCGCCCCGATGAGGTCAAGAACATCATCGATTCCCTGGCTGCCTACAAGATCTCCACCTTGCACATGCACCTGGCAGACGATCAGGGCTGGCGCATCCAGATCACCAACGACGGCAAGAAGGCCGGCGACACGATTGACTACGGTCTACTGACTGACATCTCCGGCAAGACGGCCGTGACCAAGAACCTCAGCTTCCAGGACGAACTGGGTCACACCGGCTTCTACACCCAGGATGAGTACAAGGACCTCGTGGCCTACGCGGCCTCCCGCCATATTGAGATCATCCCGGAAATCGATGTCCCGGGCCACACCTCGGCCATCCTGCACGCCATCCCGCAGCTGAACACCGCCGGCACCAAGCCCGGGGTTGACGAGTGGGGCGTTGTGCCCGCCGACGGCACAGGCAATGTGGGCGGCTCCACCCTCGACGTCGCCTCACCCGTGACCTGGACGTTCCTTGAACACGTGTTCGGCCAGATCGCCGGCATGACCACCACCAGCGACTACGTCCACATCGGTGGCGACGAATCCCACGTGACAGGCCACGACAACTACGTTGAGTTCATCACCAAGACGATTAAGATCATCCACGATCTGGGCAAGAAGCCGATCGGCTGGAACGAGTCGGCCATTGGTGGGCTCCAGCCAGGAGACGGCATCCAGTACTGGACCGGCGGCACCGCCGACACGCTTGACGCCATCAAGAACAAGGGTGCCAAGTTGATGGTGTCCAACGGCTCCACCTCCTACATCGACATGAAGTACAACTCCAGGACACCCATCGGGTTGACCTGGGCCGGCACCGGCGATTTCCCGAAGTACTACAACTGGGATCCGGCGGCCACCATCAAGGATGGGGCCAACAACCTCCCTGATTCCAGCATTCTCGGTGTGGAAGCAGCCCAGTGGGCCGAGACCATCCGCGGCGGCAAGCAGGCAGAATTCCTGGCCTTCCCGCGCGTCGTATCCTTTGCTGAGATTGGCTGGACACCGCAGGCCAAGCGAAATGTGACTGATTTCAAGGTGCGCATGTCCTCCATGGGCCAGCGCCTGCTAGCCACTGGCACCAACTTCTATGACGGCAATGAAGCCAAGTGGCGTTCCTCCATCGCCGGTTTGCCCATTGCTGTTGCACCGGGCAAGAGCCTGAACCTCAACGTTGGGCAGTTTGCAGCCCCCGGCACCAAGGCCTCGGCCGATGGTTCCACCATTTCCGTGGACATTGTTGACGACGCCGACGGCGTCAGCGCCTCGAGCATCATCGGCAACCTTGGCGTCACGGTTAACTGGGGCGACGGCAGCGCCACCACCCCTGCCGCGTTTGTGGCCAAGGAGGCACGCCACTCACTCGCTGCAGGAAGCATCTACACCCTGAAGGGCACGCATAACTACGCAACAGCTGGCACCTACACGGGAACCTTGACGGCTTCCAACGGCAGCACCGCCAAGTTCACAGTGGCAGTTGCCGCTGGTACGGCTGATCCGGCCGGGCCCGCAGTGTGGGACTCCTCACAGACCCCCACTTTGAGCACCGTCGACACACCCGTCAAGGCCGGCTACCGCGCGCAGACCACGCTGACAGGCTTTGAGCCCGGCAAGTACGTGGTTTTGACGCTCGACGGCGGTCGTGTGGGCTCAGTTTTGCCTGACTCAACAGGCAAGCTGACCTTCCAGTTGCCTGTGTACCCTAGCGTCTACAGCGGAACTTTCACGCTCACGGCAACCCAGGGTGCTCGGACGGCAACTGACAGCATCACCGTCAATTCAATGGTGGTTCCCATGGAAAACAAGATCCCGCAAGCCGGGATCAGCATTCAGTCTGTAACATCGCAGGAAACTGTCAGCGAGACTGCTCCCAGTGGACCTGCAACGGCTCTTCTGGATGGCAAGCTGGATTCGTTCTGGCATACCAAGTACTCCGGCGGAACAGACAACTTCCCGCATTCGGTGGTGTTCAATCTCGGCAAGAGCTACAACGTCACATCGTTTGAATACACGCAGCGCCAGTCCAACTCCAACGGCAAGATCAAGGACTACGAGCTCTTTGTCTCCGACAGCCCCACCGAGTTCGGCACCAAGGTTGCCTCAGGTTCATTCCTGGACCTGAGCCGCCCCCAGGTGATTGGTATTGCAGGCGGAAAGGCTGGCCGGTACGTCAAGCTGGTTGCCTTGAACTCCATCGCAGGCAACGCCTTTGCCGGTGGCGCCGAGGTCAACATTGGCGGCAAAGTTCCCGGAATCGTTGAACCCACGGTTGCACCGACCGTTGCGCCCACTGTAGCTCCCACAGTTGCACCCACCGTGGCACCGACCGTTGCACCCACCGTGGCACCCACCGTGGCGCCCACTGTAGCTCCCACAGTTGCACCGACCGTGGCACCGACCGTGGCACCCACGGTTGCACCGACCGTTGCACCCACCGTGGCGCCCACAGTTGCACCCACTGTAGCTCCCACAGTTGCCCCCACAACGGCGCCGACCGTTGCACCCACCGTTGCTCCGACGGTTGCCCCCACAACGGCGCCGACAACTCCGGCCGCCGGCGAACCCTCAGTATCCCTGAGCAACGCATCCGTGGCCGCAGGCGGGAAGCTGACCGTGACGGGCAGCAACTTCAAACCCGGCACCACGGCCACCTTTACGCTGCACTCGGACCCCGTTGTCCTGGGCACGGCAGTGGTGGCAGCCAACGGAACTGTTTCACTGACGGCCACGTTGCCGGCAACAGTTCCCGCTGGCGTCCACAGCGTGATCATTACAGGTACCGGTGTCAACGGTGAAGCCGCCGAAGTCAGCATCAAGCTGACCGTGGCTGCAGCCGCAAGCACCGCACCGACCACCAAGGC
This sequence comes from Arthrobacter glacialis, assembly GCF_002909415.1. Taxonomy (NCBI): domain Bacteria; kingdom Bacillati; phylum Actinomycetota; class Actinomycetes; order Micrococcales; family Micrococcaceae; genus Arthrobacter; species Arthrobacter glacialis. The sequence goes on from NZ_PPXB01000019.1 coordinate 57,563, forward strand.
TGCTGGCAGCACCTCCGCCGCTGCCAACCCCGGTGGTGATGGTCTGGCCAGCACCGGAGCAGGAACCACACCGTTCCTGCTCGGTGGCTTGATGCTGCTGCTGGCAGGAGCCGTAGCCATTATCAGCCGCCGCAAGCGGAATTCCTCCCACGCCTAGCGGTTGAAGATGAAGTAACTAGGCATAAAAAAATAGCAACGAAATAAAGGGCGGGCTTGTCAGTGTTTCCACTGACAAGCCCGCCCTTTTCCTCTTTGACATATTTTCGCTTGATTTGTTTTCACCATTAGGAAGGCATGTTAACTACTTAGCTCGTAATCTCCCAACAGAACCGCCGAATAGTTTCAGATTTCTCTTCCAAAAACTGCTTGATATGGATAACATCAGCGCAGGACAGTTATTCTCGCATGCTCAATTTAAGGAATTTCATGGGATCGTATTGGAAGAAGACTTTGGCAACGTTGGTGGTTGCGCCAGCGTTGTTGCTGGCCCTCGCCGCTCCACCCGCCTTGGCCGCACCCGGAGATCCTGGCCTTGTCAACGTCGCCCTGGCAAGCTACGGCACCATCGCCACCAGCTCGGGGCTCGAGGTGGCCGGCTCCAACACCGAGGATTTGGCCATTGACGGCGATGTCAACACGCGGTGGTCTTCCAACAAGGCTGACGATGCCCAGCTCACCTTGAAGCTGGCCCAGCCAGCGCTCATCAGCCATATGGTCATCAATTGGAAACCCGTCTGTGCGAAAAAGTACACGCTGCAGGTTTCTACTGACAATGCACTGTGGACAAATGCCACCCCCGAGATTACTCCTGTGTGCGGGTCCACTGACACACAAGTCCCAACACTGTTGGATCCAGCAGCGAAGTACCAATACGTGCGCATGCAAGCCAACGGCCGCACCGCAATTGCTGGCGTATTTTACGGCGTCTCCCTCTCGGAATTCCAAGTATGGTCCACACCACCAGTTGTGCCAGTTCTGGAAAACAAGATTCCCCAGTCCAGCATCAGCATCCAATCTGCCAGCTCCCAGGAACTCACAAGCGAGACGGCACCCAATGGTCCCGCAGTCGCCTTGCTGGATGGCAATCCGGCAACCCACTGGCACAGTAAATACTCGGCCCCGGCTGCTTCCTACCCGCACAACGTTGTGTTCAATTTGGGCCAAAGCTACGCTGTTTCGGGTTTCCAGTTCACCCAACGGACATTCAACAGCGGAAGAATCAAGAACTATGAAGTTTACGTCTCAGATAATCTGGCGAACTTTGGGACAGCCGTCACGACAGGCGTATTAGGCAATACAGCAATACCTCAAATTCTTGCCATTACTGGAGGAAAGGTGGGACGCTACGTCAAATTCGTTGGGCTCACACCCATTACGGCGGGCCAGGCATTTGCCAGCGGCGCTGAAGTAAATATTGCCGGTGCGCTGCCACCAGCTTTGGCCGCAGCCGAAGAAACCGTCCAGGCCGGCAGTGATCTGGCCATTACGCTGACAAACTTCCCCGCGGACACAAATGTGGCCATTGCCGCCGGCGGCAGCACCCTGAAGACGGTTGCAACCACAGCCACCGGTGGAACAAACTTCAATCTCACCATTCCTGCCGACACCTCCGCAGGACTGGTGACCATCACCGCAACGGCCGGTACCGTTGTGGCAAGTAAAGCCGTCACAGTCACAGCCGCCCCGAGTCTGAGCATCTCAGCGCCGTCTGTTCAAGCTGGAAGCAGCGCAACGGCGACTGTGAACCGCTTCCCCGCAGCGACCGCCGTCGAAATTCGACTGGGCAGCTCCGTGCTGGCCACCATCACCACCGATGCCGCCGGGGCCGGCAGTGCTTCCATAACCATCCCCACCGGGACGGCTGCGAACAACTACACGTTGAGCGCAACGGCGGGGAGCAAGACGGCAACAACCACCTTGGGCGTCACACCGGCGCCGGCCCTGACGTTCGCGAACGGAAATGTGGTTCAAGCAGGCAGTGCGCTCAACGCAACGGTTACAAGTTTCCCTGCCGGAGCGACTGTACAGTTCACCCTGAATTCCTCCGCCACAGTCTTGGGAACACTTGTTGCCGATATCAGCGGCGCTGCCTCGGGAAATATCACCATCCCCAGTGATACCACAGCAGGAAACCACAACCTTGTGGCAACGGCTGGCGCAACAACCGCGACCAAACAGATCTCAGTCACGGCAGCACCAGTTGTCTCCAATGCCGTGAACCTTTCGTTGGCCTCGCTGGGCGCAACGGTCACATACTCGGGAAATGAAACAACCACCTCGAATCTGGCCGGCTCAGTCATTGACGGCAACACCACCACCCGATGGTCCTCAAATGGCGCAGACAACGCATGGGTCGCCGTCAAGCTCCGCCGCCCCATTAACATTGAAAAGGTCGTCATCAAATGGGAAGCAGCCTGTGCTGCCAAATACAAGCTGCAAGTGTCAACAGACGGCATTAACTACGTTGACGCCACGGCTGAGATCGCACCCACGTGCGGCACCACTGACACCCGAACCATCAAGCCGGAGCTCGCCGGAAACTCCTACCAATTCATCAAGATGCAGGGCATAGACAGAACCCCCATTGGCGGACAAAAGTGGGGAATTTCCCTCTTTGAACTCGAAGTTTGGGGAGCACCCAACGACCTCGTATCACTCGTGCCCCAAAGCCAGATCAGCATTGCGGCCGTCAGTTCCCAGGAAATGACAGGTGAAACCGCACCCAGCGGCTTGGCAACGGCCATGCTTGATGGAAACCCGGCCACGTTCTGGCACACCAAATACACTGGCGGCGTTGCCGCATACCCGCATCAGGTCACCTTTGACCTGCACAACTACTACTCCGTCGCCGGATTCGAGTTCACCCAACGCAACAACGCAGGCACCCGCATCAAAGGCTACGAACTTTACGTCTCCAATGATCTGAACAATTTTGGCACCCCAGTGGCAACGGGCGAGCTTTTGAGTATCCTCCCTGTGCAGCTCATCGACCTGCCCAGTGGCAAGGTGGGCCGCTACGTCAAACTCGTGGGGCTTTCCTCCTACGCGGGAACGGCCTTTGGCTCTGGCGCCGAAGTCAACATCCGCGGAACTCTGGCACCCCACCTTGAAGCAAGCACCAACTCGGTGCAAGCTGGTGACCAATTCACCGCCTCCGTGGTGAACTTCCCCGCAGCCACTCCAGTAAGCATCACGTGGGCTGGCGCAGCGCTTGGCACCATCACCACTGCCGCCGACGGATCCGGCTCCAAGGCGTTCATCATCCCTGCCAGCACTGTTGCAGGAACACAAGCTCTGGCCGCCACAGCAGGAAGCCTGATCGTTACGACACCGTTGACGGTCACCGCTGCCCCGGCTGTTTCCGTCCCCGGCCCCGTTCAGGCGGGCAGCGACGTCACGGTAAACGTGGCGAACTACCCGGCCACCACAGCCGTGGAAATCAGGCTCGGCGCCACACTGCTCGGCACGATCACCACAGCAGCCGACGGCTCAGGTTCCAAGGCATTCACCATCGCCACCAACACCGCACCCGGCAGCCTGACCATCACAGCCATTGCCGGCACCAAAACCGCCAGCACCCCGCTGACAGTCACCCCCGCACCCGCAGTCACCACCACTGCCGGAACTGTTCAGGCCGGCAGCCCCGTCACGGTGAACGTGGCCTACTACCCGACCACCACTGCCGTGGAGATCAAGCTCGGCACCACCGTGCTGGGTTCGATCACCACAGCAGCCGACGGGACGGGTTCCAAGGCATTCACCATCGCCGCTGGCACCACCCCCGGAAACCTGACCATCACGGCAACGGCCGGCACCAAAACCGCCACAACCCCGCTGACAGTCACCCCCGCACCAGCAGTCTCCACCACAGCCGGCACGGTCCAGGCAGGCAGCGACGTCACGGTAAACGTGGCGAACTACCCGGCCACCACAGCCGTGGAAATCAGGCTCGGCGCCACACTGCTCGGCACGATCACCACAGCAGCCGACGGCTCAGGTTCCAAGGCATTCACCATCGCCACCAACACCGCACCCGGCAGCCTGACCATCACAGCCATTGCCGGCAGCAAAACTGCCAGCACCCCGCTGACAGTCACCCCGGCACCGGTAGTCACCACGTCTGGCACGGTCCAGGCGGGCAGCGACGTCACGGTGAACCTGGCCAACTACCCGGCCACCACAGCAGTGGAGATCAAGCTCGGCACCACAGTGCTCGGCTCCATCACCACAGCAGCCGACGGCACAGGAACCAAGGCATTCACCATCGCCACTGGCACCACACCAGGCAGCCTCACCATCACAGCAACCGCCGGCAGCAAAACTGCCAGCACCCCGCTGACAGTCACCCCCGCACCAGCAGTCACCACCACAGCCGGCACGGTCCAGGCGGGCAGTGACGTCACGGTAAACGTGGCGAACTACCCGGCCACCACAGCCGTGGAAATCAGGCTCGGCACCACAGTGCTCGGTTCGATCACCACAGCAGCCGACGGCACAGGAACCAAGGCATTCACCATCCCGTCGTTATTGACTGCGGACGACTACACAATTATTGCCAGCGCCGGAACCAAGACAGCCTCGGTCACGGTGAGGGTCACCTCGGCGCCAGCTGTCACCACTTCTGCATCAACCGTTCAGGCTGGATCATCAACTGATGTATCCATCGCGAACTACCCGGCCACCACGGCCGTGGAGATCAAGCTTGGCACCACAGTGCTCGGCTCCATCACCACAGCAGCCGACGGCACAGGAACCAAGGCATTCACCATCGCCGCTGGCACCACACCAGGGAACCTGAGCATCACAGCAACCGCAGGAACCAAAACTGCCAGCACCCCGCTGACAGTCACACCGGCACCGGCAGTCACCACCGCTGGCACGGTCCAGGCAGGCAGCCCCGTCACGGTGAACCTGGCCAACTACCCCGCCACCACAGCAGTGGAAATCAAGCTCGGCACCACAGTGCTCGGCTCGATCACCACAGCAGCCGACGGCACAGGAACCAAGGCATTCACCATCCCTGCCAGCACGACCGCCGGCAACCTGAGCATCACAGCAACCGCAGGAACCAAAACAGCCACCACCACACTGATAGTCACCTCCGCACCAGTGGTCACCACGTCTGCATCAACCGTTCAGGCTGGATCATCAACTGATGTATCCATCGCGAACTACCCGGCCACCACGGCCGTGGAGATCAAGCTTGGCACCACAGTGCTCGGCTCCATCACCACAGCAGCCGACGGCACAGGAACCAAGGCATTCACCATCGCCGCTGGCACCACACCAGGGAACCTGAGCATCACAGCAACCGTCGGAACCAAAACAGCCACCACCGCACTGATAGTCACCTCCGCACCAGTGGTCACCACGTCTGCATCAACCGTTCAGGCTGGATCATCAACTGATGTATCCATCGCGAACTACCCGGCCACCACGGCCGTGGAGATCAAGCTTGGCACCACAGTGCTCGGCTCCATCACCACAGCAGCCGACGGCACAGGAACCAAGGCATTCACCATCGCCGCTGGCACCACACCAGGGAACCTGAGCATCACAGCAACCGCAGGAACCAAAACTGCCAGCACCCCGCTGACAGTCACACCGGCACCCGCCGTCACCACCACAGCCGGCACGGTTCAGGCAGGCGGCCCCGTCACGGTGAACCTGGCCAACTACCCCGCCACCACCGCCGTGGAAATCAAGCTCGGCACCACAGTGCTCGGCTCGATCACCACAGCAGCCGACGGCACAGGAACCAAGGCATTCACCATCCCTGCCAGCACGACCGCCGGCAACCTGAGCATCACAGCAACCGCAGGAACCAAAACAGCCACCACCACACTGATAGTTACATCGTCACCAGCAGTCACGTTGCCCAGTGAGGATACTCAAGCCGGCGACGACCTCAAGGTCTCAGTGGAGCATTTCCCTGCCGACACGGAAGTTACGGTTTCTTTGGGCGGCGTGGTGCTGGCAACGATCACGACCGACTCCAATGGAGTGGGAACAGCCACTGTGAAGGTTCCCCGCAACACCCCTGCAGGAACAGTGGACCTGGTGGTAACGGACGGCACCAAGACGGCAACCATTCAGGTTGACGTAGCCGCGGCACCGGCAGTGAATGGGCCTGGTACTTCCACAGAGGTACCAAGCATTCAGGCTGGTAAGAAGTTTGAGCTCACCTTGTCCGGCTTCCCAGCCAACAGCGACGTTTCGCTGGTGCTGCACTCCACTCCTGTACTTCTGGGAACTGTCACCACCAAGGACGACGGCACCGTGACGACAACCGTCACAATCCCGGCATCCACTGAGGCAGGCGCGCACACCATTGTGGCCAGTGCAGGCAGCAAGACCGCATCACTTCTGGTGCAGGTGAGCGCGGCAGACAAACCCAGTCCCAGCCCGTCCACCACCAAGACACCCGCTAGCAATGCACCGGCCACCACGGCCACCAGTACTGCTGGGGACCTTGCCAGCACAGGATCAACGTCCGTGGCTTTGGCTTTGGCAATGGGTGGGTTGTTGCTGGTCATGGCTGGCGCGGGCACTTTGTTAGCCCGTCGCAGCCGCCGCTCGGCACACTAGTGAGCCAAACGACGTCGTAAGTCAACAGTGAAAGGTGCCCTTCGCCATCACGGCGGAGGGCACCTTTTCATTGGCGGGGATCAAACAGGTTACGGCAGATCGTTGCAGTTCCCGGTTGCCGGCTTCCCTGCGATCCGATCCTGTGTCCACGCCAGCAGCTCTGCAATCAGTGGCGAGTCCGGCGAGACAACGCCCATGTGGTCCTTGCCCGCGTACTTCTTGTACGTCAGCTCCTGACCTTCGGCGCAACGCCCTGCCACATAGGCGTCCTGGACTGACGGGACCACCAAGGTGTCGGTCTCGCCCTGGGCTATAAAGAGCGGGAACGGAATGGGCAGCACGGGCGTGTTCTGGCGCAACCGGTCCCCCATGGCACCTGTTGTGGGGTCCTTGCTGAAAACAGTCTTGTCCTTGTCAATGGCAATGGCGTTGATCAGCGACACCAAAACACCCGGCTCGGACAAGCAGCGGGCGGACATCTCCCGCACAAAAGTCCTGGCCACGGGCGTGATGTAGTCATTGAAGGACACATCAGGGTAGGTGTCGGCATACGCGGCCGCAACATAGGAGGCAAACAGGCTGCCGCCAGCAAGGTTCGGCATGTTTTTCACCAAACCGATGGCGTCGCTGGCCGGGGCCATCGCGGCCACCCCGGTGATGGCCAGCTCCGGCGCGTACGTGGATGCCAGGCCGCCAGTCCACAACGCGGCCTGGCCTCCTTGAGAGTGGCCCCACACAATGGTTTCCGGCACCATCTCCAGATCGGCCTGTTGAGTGTCTAGGGCCTTGGCGGCCCGCACCGAATCGAGAACGGACCTGGCTTCACCCTGCCCGATCAGGTATGGCTGCGGCCCCTGAGTGCCCAACCCGGCGTAGTCGGTGGTTACCACCACCCAGCCATTGTCCACAATCTCATCGAGGGCGGGCATGGCCCCCGAGGAGAATGGCTCCGGCAGGTTCGACGGCGCACACGCCGGCGCATAGCCTGTGGTTCCGTGCGCCCACGCAACAACTGGCCGGGGGCCGCTGGCGGGTTTCGTCGATGTCAGGATCACGGCGCTGGCGACGGCAGGGGTTTTGTCGTCCAGGGTGGTGGTGTAGAGGATCCGCCACGCCTTCGCATTGGCCGGGACCGCCGTCGTAAATGCCTCGCTTTTCAGCAGCACGCCGGGCTGCGAGGGCACTGTTTCGGGGGCGTCGTAGAAGGCTGAGAGTTGTGGGGCTCCGTCACGCAACTGCGCACCAAGGCCCGCTGCCGCCACGGCGAGCGCCAAGGACAGCACAGCGCCGGTGACACGCAGCCAACGCTGCAGGGTGTTGAGTGGTGCTGGTGCCGTGGAGCGGCGGCGTCCGCGCCACAGCTGGGTGAGTGTATTCCATATCCGGCCCAAACCAAACACAAGGGTCCGCACCCCGAACAGGACGGCCACAATCAAGAGCGTCACGTCCGGCCAGGCCAGCGCCACGACTCCCAAAATGAGGTCGGCGAGGGCAAAGATCGTGGCCGCGAGGCGTTCATCGGCAGGCCTGCCCGCCCCCCGAATGCCACCGATTCCACGGATCAAACCAGAGACTATGAGGGAGATGGCCACGAATGCCGGCAGTACCGCCATGGTTCCGCCTGTCCACACAAGCATCACCGCACCTGCAACTATCCATCCCCAGCCCAGGATCATGCGAACGGAGTCGGACTCGTCGCGCTCGATCAGATCAGCAACACCGGAGATGATGAAACTTGCGCCCAGATAGAATGTCAGGGCGCCCAGTGAGGACAGCGGCTTGCTGGCCAGCGTGAATCCAAGCCACACACACAGTGCCCCCACCACCAGGCTCAGCCACCACGGGGCCCGGGCCAACAATGCCGGCAATGCCCTGGCTCGCTGCCCCAAGGTGCTCGTGGTACGGCTGGTGGTTGAAAAATTAGACTCGGACATGCAGTCCCCTTGTGCATTGAATTGTATTAACGGCGTTGGCCGCTGGGCGCTCATTGGTATGTATTCGTGGACCGCTGAATTCACAGTGCGGCCGCAGGTCCTCAGCTGTCTTTGTTGGCCAAGGACGTTTCTTTGGTGATTTTTTCATTCGCGAGTTGCTTACGCCTGATCCGCGAGGCACCCATCATGAAAACGATGATGACGATGACGGCCGCGGCCCACACAACTGCAATCACGGCGAACACTAGCCACTGTGGCATTCTTGCCGGCTCCTATGCTGTTGGGTTGAGGGCCGTCACATCCATATTTAGGATAGACGAATGGTGCCGCTGCAAGCTGATGTTCACGCTACCTCTCTGGGGTGTGGTTAGACTTTCCCCATGAACGCACATGCTTCCGCGCCCGTCACAATTACTGTCACCGGCGCCGCAGGTCAGATCGGCTACGCGCTGCTGTTCCGGATTGCCTCCGGCGCCATGCTCGGCCCCGACGTTCCGGTGAAGTTGAATCTTCTGGAAATCCCACAGGCTGCCCAGGCGGCAGAGGGCACCGTCTTGGAACTCATGGACTGTGCGTTCCCACTGGTGACTGGCCTGGAAGTGTTTGATGACCCTTTCAAGGCGTTCGACGGCGCCAACATTGCCATGCTGGTGGGTTCGCGGCCGCGCGGCCCGGGCATGGAGAGGGCAGATCTGCTCAGTGCCAACGGCGGCATCTTCTCGGTGCAGGGCAAGGCCCTTAACGCCGGTGCCGCGGATGATCTCAAAGTGGTGGTGGTGGGCAATCCCGCCAATACGAACGCCTTGATTGCAGCGTCCCACGCGAAGGACATCCCCGCTTCACGCTTCACAGCCCTGACCCGCTTGGATCATGACCGGGCCTTGGCCCAGCTTTCCGCCAAGACCGGCACCCCGGTGAGCGAGATCAAGAGGCTGACCATCTGGGGCAACCATTCCGCCACCCAGTACCCGGACATTAGCCATGCCACAGTGGCTGGCCGCCCTGCCATTGAGCTGGTGGACCAGCAATGGTTGGCAGATGAGTACATACCCCGGGTGGCAAAACGCGGGGCTGAGATCATCTCTGTGCGCGGCGGCTCCTCCGCCGCGTCCGCAGCCAACGCGGCCCTGGAGCACATGCGTTCATGGGTTCAGGGCACTTCCGACGGCGACTGGACTTCCATGGCTGTGCCTTCAGACGGTTCCTACGGTGTGCCCGAAGGCCTGGTCAGTTCCTTCCCCGTCACCACCGCCAACGGCGACTACAGCATTGTGCCCAATCTTGAGATCAGCGAGTTCTCCCGTGCCCGCATCGACGCCTCGGTGGCTGAGCTCGAGTCAGAACGAAGCGCCGTTGCTGAACTGGGCCTGCTCTAGCAGAACCCGCACCACCCTGATCTCGATGCCACTGTGGACGAACCTTTGGGGCAGTGATGGCATGGTCTTGGGCGCCTTCCGGGTGCCGCCGTCGGGCTTGCCAGTGCTCTCCTTGGCAGATCACCCCGTGAATGGCGGCTATCCCGCACCGGAAGTTGTGCCCGGGGCCCGCTTCTGCTTTGCGCCCCTAACTCTTGGACTCTAGTTTTTGCGGCCCTTGAGGAAGTAGGCAATGGGTCCAACGAAATTAAGGAACGACGCCGCCACCCACTTCCCCTTGGCTCCGTTGACTTGCGCCGGGGTTCTTTTGGCAAGGTCTCGCAGGGCCGCTAGCTGCAGGGCAATTTGAACCACGGTGCCCAGCATGATGGCGGCCTTGGCCGGCTTGCTAAGGTCTTTCCAGTGCTTCCTGGTGGACATGACGGCTCCTGCTTTCTGACGGCGGTTGGTACTCAAACTGTACGTTCAAAAACCCAAGGCAACCCGGTCATGGTGAGCCTGTGCCTTGCACCGGCCGGATCCCTAGCCCCAGGGTAGGCCTCATCTCCCGCCCATAGAAGACCCGCCGGTCCATGACCTGTGGGCCGGATCCACGGTTCGGGAATCAACAGTTGAGTCTCGTAGATGAACGGCGCTGTGCTCCTGCCTTGTTCCAGCGCCTGAGCCACGGATTCCATCCGGGCCAGATGATGCAAGGTGACCCAGGTGGGCGGCACCAGCGTCATCTCCTGGGCCGAGTGCTCGCGCAGTGCCTCCGCCGGTGACATCCACGAGTACCGATCGTGCTCTTCACGATTCAAAATTACCCTGTCCGACGCCGCAGCTGCCAGCATGAACCAGGTCCTAAAACGCCGCGGAAGGTGTTGCATGGGTGTCCACTGGGACAGCCACACCAAATCGTTGAGGGAAAGGTGCTGCCCGGTTTCCTCGGCCAATTCTCGAAGGCCCGCCACTTGGGCGGCTGCAAAAACACCGAGCCTGCCGCCAGCAGAATCCACACGGTCCGCCGGGTCCACCTTCCCACCTGGGAAAACCCAGGCACCGCCAAAGGTCCTACTGTGGTTCGGCCGCTCAAGCATCAGCGCCTCAAGACCCGCAGGGCCGTCGCGCAGCAGCACAATGGTGCAGGCATCCTCCAACGGCGCAAGTGGTGCATCTGTTTCCATGGGGACAGCCTAGTCCCCACTGGCACCTTAGCCTCGTGCTTGTGGGCCAAACCGGACAGTCACTGAAAATTGCCTCAGTTGTGCAACATCTCAGGATGCTCGCGAAATCAATCCTGTGTGACTTGTCGTGGCCTCTGCCCGGACCTTCAGCGTCGCATAATGCGCAACGCCAGCACCCCGGCGTGCGCATGACCCAAGTCCACTTCGGCTATGCGCCAACGGGGGTGCTGGCACTGCGCCACTGTCATTCCTGCGCAAGCCAAGCGGCTGGCAACGCGCATAGGCAAAGCCAGCACGAGCTCTTGCCGCCTGCTATACATGCGAGTAGCATCCTGTTCATGAGTGCAGCTCATGAGGATTTAACTGCTCGGGCGAGGTTGCGGGATGCGGCCATTGAGTGCTTTGCGGCGCAGGGGTTTGAAGAATCGCTGCGGGCTATTGCCGCACGCGCGGGAGTCAGCGCCGGACTGGTCAGGCACCACTTCGGTTCCAAGGAACAGCTACGCGCCGAGTGCGACGCCACAGTCCTCAAACGCTACAGCACGCTGAAGTCGGAGAGCATCAAAACCGATCCCCAGCAGTTGTTCGCACAGTTCCCTGCGTCCCGGGAAGGCGGCATCCTGCTGGTGTACATTTTGCGCAGTGTCCGCGAAGGCGGGGCTGCGGCCGCGAGTTCATTGAACACATGATCGACGAGGCGCTGGTATTTACCCGCGCTGCTGTGGAGCGCGGCATGGTGGTGCCCAGCCGCGACGAGGCGGCCCGCGTGCGTTTCCTGACCTACCAATCAATTGGCGCCCTGGTGGTCCGACTGGCCATGCACCCCGGCACTGCGCTGGATGATTTTCAGGCCGTCATGGAGGCCTTCTACGCCGACACCATGCTGCCGACTCTTGAGCTGTATACCGAGGGCCTGTTCACCGAGCGCAGCTATCTGGACGAGTACCTCAACTACGTTGCAGCCGCCAATCACCCACCCGTGGGTCTCGCGGGAGAATCTGCACCACGCTAAGGAAACATCATGTCCTCAAGCAATCTGGCCATCGAGGTCACAGACCTGCACAAACATTTTGGCAAGACCGCAGCTTTGGCAGGACTGAACTTGCAGCTTGCCCAAGGCAGCGTTGGCGGCTTCCTGGGTCCCAATGGATCAGGCAAGTCCACCACCATCCGCATCCTGCTGGGTCTCTTGAAGTCCGACGGCGGGACTGCCACCTTGCTGGGCGGCGATCCCTGGCGCGACGCCGTGGAGCTGCACCGGCGGATCGCCTATGTCCCGGGGGAAGTGAGCCTGTGGCCCAACCTCACAGGTGGGCAAGCCATTGACATACTCGCGCGTTTGCGGGGCGGGGTTGACTATGCCAAACGCGATGAACTGCTTGAACGGTTCGGGCTCGACCCCAGTAAGAAGGCCCGAAGCTACTCAAAGGGCAACCGTCAAAAGGTGGCGCTGGTGGCCGGTCTGGCCTCAGACGCCGAGCTGTTGATCCTGGATGAGCCAACCTCCGGCTTGGATCCCCTCATGGAGCAAGTTTTCACGGAGTGCATCCGTAAAGTGAAGGCGGAGGGCCGCAGCGTGCTGCTCTCAAGCCACATCTTTGCCGAAGTGGAAAAGCTGTGTGACACCGTGACCATCATCCGCGAAGGCCAAACTGTTGAGGCTGGCCGGCTCGATGACCTCCGGCACCTGCACCGCACAGTGGTTTCGGTGGTCCTTGATAGGGATGCCGCCGTGCTGGCCACGGTAGCCGGTGTCAACGACCTCGTCACGGACGGATTCAAGGCAACATTTACCGTGGGTGAGGAGGAGCTGGGCGGAGTCCTGAAAACGATTTCCGCCTACTCGCCGCGCACGCTTGTCTCCAGCCCGCCGTCCTTGGAAGACCTTTTCCTGCGCCACTACGGCGGCGCGGGCAGGGCGCAGCTCACCGCCACGCAAGTGGCAGGTGCCCGATGAACACGGGAACGCCCGGCACACATGGCGCGACGCGTCCGTCCGCCCGGTGGGACACCATGACTGGCTTCTTGTTGTGCGTGCGCTTTATCCTGCGCCGGAACTGGTTGCGGCTGCTCGTGTGGGCAGCAGTCCTGGCCGTCATGATCCCGGTGGTGTACGACTCCCAGCAGCAGGCCTTCCCTACCCAGGCTGCCCGGGACGCATACGCCCAAGTGGCCAACACGCCCGCAGTTGCAGCCATGACGGGCCTGCCCTATGCTGCGGGCTCCCTGGGTGGCATCCTGGTCATCAAGATCTGGATGACGCTTGCCGTAGCCCTGGGCTTTGCCTCGATCTTCCTGGTGACCCGCAACGGCCGGGCCGATGAGGAGGCCGGCCGCACCGAGCTGCTGCGTTCCTCCGCCCTGGGCCGCCACGCGTATAGCATGGCCAATTATGTTGTGGCTGGCGGCTTGAGCGTGCTGGTGGGTTTGCTGGTCTCGCTGCTGTGCCTGTCCGTCAGCCTGCCTGTGGCCGGCTCGTGGGTCATGGGCGCCTCCATCGCGGGCACGGGTCTGGCCTTTGTAGCCGTCGCAGCACTCTGCGGGCAGTTGAGCACAACCAGCCGAGGGGCCAATTCCTTGGGCGTTGCCGTGCTGGCGCTGTTTTACTTCATCCGCGCGGGAGCTGATCTGCAGACCCACGGAACGGAGGTCAGTCCGCTGAGCTGGTTCTCCCCCATTGGCTGGGCGCAAGACATGCGCCCCTTCGGTCAGGACACTTGGTGGCCGCTGCTGGCGCTGGTGGCCCTGACTCTTCTGGGCTGCGCCCTGGCCTTGCGCATCGAGACCACCCGTGATCTGGGTATGGGCCTGCTTGCCGAGCGGCCGGGCCCGTCACGGGGTTCGGCGTTTCTGGCCAGCCCCGTGGGCTTGGTGTTGCGTTTGCAGCGCGGCAGCTTGATCGGCTGGTTGCTGGGCGCCATTGTGGCAGGGGCGTTTTTTGGTGGCGTGGCCAAGGCAATGACCACGGCATTGGATCCGACAAATCCGTTCGCCAAAGCGTTCATGGGCAATTCGGCAAGCGTGCTCGACGGCGTCATGAGCCTCTTCGTCATGTTCAACGGGCTACTGGCGGGCGCCTTTGCGGTGCAGTGTCTGACAGGCGCACGCGGCGAGGAAGCCAACGGTCGACTGGAGTGCCAGCTTGCCGGTGCGCTCTCCCGCTCCAAGTGGCTGCTTGCCCAGCTGCTCGTCGCCGCAGTGGGCTCAGCACTGATGCTGCTCATTGGGGGGTTCCTCACGGGGGCTTCCTCCAACGGTGCGGCCACGGGCAGAGACATGGCTGCCGCATCTCTTGGGTATTGGCCGGCGGCGCTTCTCATGACGGGTGTCATGCTGTTCCTGCACGGATTCCTGCCCCGCCTCAGCGTCAGCCTGGCCTGGGCTGTCTATGGGCTGTCTGCCCTGATTGCCATGTTTGGGCCGTTGTTTTCCCTGTCCGAGTCCGCCATCAAGGCAACTCCGTTTGGCGCCGTGCCGCGAATGCCCATCGAGGACTTCGCGCTGCTTCCAACAGTGGATCTGACGGTGATTGCAGTGGTGCTCGCTGCGCTGGGTATCTGGCGTTTCCGCACCCGGGACATCGTGCCGGAATAGCCCCGCACCGAGTACCACCCGCCACGACAGCCTAGGGTCCGCTGGTCAGCGTAACTACGAGGACAAGACCCTGGATCAAGGCGAAGCCCCATAGTGCGGAGATTAGGGTCCACCAGAGATGCCGGCTTCGCAGGGCAAAGGCTGCCCCCGCTATTCCTAGCGCAATAGGCACCAAGAATAGCCAGAGGGGCCTGTTGCTACCGGATCCAGTCCAGTCGGGCATAAACAGGACGACTACCAATGCCAGAGCCATAAACACCCAGGTAACAATTGGCTTTCCTGTGGGGTTCGTTGAACCCGGTGGCTGATTAGTACTCGTCATGGTTTTGGGGCATCGTCCTTACTTGAATGGATTGCACATGCAATAGGTGAAGTAGACGCTCACTGCGGCAGCAGTGACGCGTTCCTGTGTCTTCATCCTGTTAACATTCCTGTTGATGTCGCTGATGATGGCGCGGTCGCAGGAACACGCAAAGTACCCACGGGATCCGTAGCACTTGTCGTGTGTGCGACAAATCGAATCCAGCACATCTACTGCCGCTCCGCCGCCGTGACCAGGGCCGCACCAGTTGCCCCAAATGGGAAGACCCAGCTTGGCCGCCACTTGGTCACCGCGACCACTATTTTGTGCCGCCGCCAGCGTATTAACTATGGCGCCCACTTCAAGCGTTGCAGCGTCGGCCCCGCTCGCTTCGGCGGCAGCCGTATCAAAGTAGGTGTCCTGCCCCTCAGCAACTCGCATGAATTTCAGGGCCTCTGACACCTGGGCATCAAATTCCTTGTTGTTCGATTTTTTTGCTTTGGAATTGAAGGTGGCAGGTGCAGAAGAGGAAAGGGAATTAGTGTTCTGGGAAGGCGGCACAGCGAGAGCCGGGGAGCCTCCGAGCAACATGAGAACAGCAACACCCAGAGCCGACCAGGCCTGGGTCTTTCGTTGTTTGTATTTCTTGAGCAAGTTTTCCATGTTTAGTTCCCCCAATGAGTCATGTCTGCGAAGCATTTACGAGCCAACAATCATGACAATAACCGCAGGAGGGCCAGCCGGCTAAACACTGAAGTGGATCAAACTTTTCAGCTGGCCCACAGACGATTGCCCTGTCCTTTCGGTCAAGCTGGAAGCCTCACCTCATGAGAAGGAAACACAAGAACGGCGACAATGATGCATCCACTGCTTCAAAGCCGTTGCACTTGCCGCTGGTGTATTCCCCCGATTCAGCACCGCCTGGCTGAACGCCCTGACCGAACGATGGATCCAATGAGTTGTTCCTGCACCCTGTGGCTAGCGGTCAGTGCGCAAATACTAACCATCCAGATGCCCTGAACCCAGCGCTGAGCGGGGCGCTGCTGGAACCGAAGAACTCCTGGACCATCACCTGGAACATGACCCAGTTGTTGTCCGGAATGGCCGCCCCGCCCCGGAGACCGGATCGGTGCCAGCCAGTGCTCCTGTGTGTAGCCGGTGACCGGGCTCAACACGCGGTTGCCCTCAGGCCTTCCAAGGGAATTGTGAACGTCAGCTTTCCCTTAGACGGGCCCCATGCAGGCGGCCCAGGCGCAGGCATATTCCCACGGCAAACATGGCCAGGCCAACCCCCACGGACAGCGGCGGGAGTGTGGCCACCAAGACCACGCACGCCAGGGCACCGAGGACTTGCAGGGCCTTGGGGTAGCGGCGGTCCGCGGAAGGCTGCGTGAACGCAGCAACATTGGCCACCAGATAGTAAACAAGAACGCCAAAGGAGGAAAATCCGATGGCCCCGCGCAGGTCAGCCACCAGTATCACCACACAAATAAGCACTGCCAACACCGTTTCGGCCCGGTGCGGGACCTTGTAGCGGGGATGGATGGCGGAGAGCCAGTGCGGCAGGTCGTGCTCGCGGGCCATGGCCAGGGCTGTCCGGCCCAGACCGGCGATGAGAGCCAACAGGGCGCCCAGGGCTGCCACCGCTGCACCGATTCGCACCATGGGGGTGGCCCATGCGCCGGATCCCTGATCCACGGCGTCGGTCAGGGGTGTGGGTGTCGCTGCCACGCCGTCGGGCCCAAGCACGGCAAGCAGTGTGATCGCGATGACGGCATAGACAACGGCTGTGATGGCCAAGGCAATCACTATGGCCCGCGGGATGGTGTACCTGGGGTTGCGGACTTCCTCCCCCATGGTGGCGATTCTGGCATAGCCGGCAAAAGCGAAGAACAACAGGCCAGCAGACTGCAGGATCCCGTACCAGCCATGCGCCAGCAACCCGCCACCGGCAATCATCCCCGCGTCCGGCACCGATCCGCCCCAACAGAGGGCCACGGCCAGGCCTAACGCCAGGATGACTGCCACCACCAGAATCCGTGTCAGTCCGGCAGTGCGGCTCACCCCGTGGTAATTCACGGCGGCGAGAATCACCACGGCCGCGATGGCAACAGGGCGTTCCCACCCGGCGGGCGCCGCATAAGCGGCAAAGGTCATGGCCATTGCGGCAGCGCTGGCCGTCTTTCCAATGACAAAACCCCACCCGGCCACGTACCCGGACCAAGGCCCCAGCCGGACACGGCCGTAAAGGTATGTTCCACCGGAGCTTGGGTAGGCGGCGGCCAGTTGCGCCGACGAGGTGGCGTTGCAGAAGGCCACCACCAAGGCAACGAGGAGTCCGATCAGCAGCCCCGAGCCGGCGGCTTGGGCGGCCGGGGTGAACGCCGCAAAAACACCAGCCCCGATCATGGAGCCCAGACCGATGAGAACAGCATCAAAAGTGCCCAGGCGTCGGGCCAGGGCGGGAGGACTACTCAACTAGGCACGGCCCCTTCAAACAGGTGATGGCCCCGAGGAGCCAGGCATTCAACAGCGGAACTGCAGCGATGATACTACCTGGAAGTGAACACCAGGCAAGCTGTGAGAATCTCCTGCTTGTTCGTGACTGCGCCCCAATGTCAGGGCAGTTTCCCCGACTCATAGCTGAGCAGGGTTGCCGACACGTCGTCAAGGAAATCGTCCACCTGGCCTTGGTCGTATCCGGTGCGGAACTTGGTGGGAGTGAAGCGGGCACTAACAACGGATTCGGAGCTTAGCCCGCCGGCCCGGCCGCCCTCCCAAAATTGGAGGGTTTCACGGACGGTCTCAAGGAAGGAGTCAACCTCATCCGGGCTGTAGCCTTCGCGAAACTTTGTGGTGGAAAATCTAATGTTGGAAATGTCCAAACTGTTCATCGTGCATCCTCTACCCCCGGGCGGAACAACTTTGTTCCGCAATTGACGTTCCACACCTACCCTAAACCGGCGGCGGGAGGTGGGGAAACCTTCTCCCCCACCTCCCGCCGTCGAGCATCAAGAAACGCGGAATTACTTCCCTGCCGCAGCCGCCAGGATGGTCTTGGCGAGCGGGCCGCCGGTGACGGCACCCAAATCGCCGTCCTCAACAAAAACGGCCACGGCAATGTCGCCCTGCGCTGCAATAACCCAGGAGTGCGTGCGCGGCGGCACGTCATTGCCATATTCGGCGGTTCCAGTCTTGCCAATGGCCTCGGCGCCGGGCAGATCGGCCAGAATGCCCAAGTAACCATCGGTGACCACTGCGCGCATCATGGTGCGCAGGTCCTCGGCCTCCTTAGCCGTCAGGTCCGCACCTTCTGCGGGCTTGGCCTTGCCATCGTGGCCGTCAACCAGCACCGGCGGCACCGCCGAGCCCTTGACCGCGGCAGACATCATCGCCGCCATGGCCAAGGGCGAAGTCAACACCTTGCCCTGGCCAATCATGGACGCCGCATGTTCGGTTCCGGCAGAATCGCGTGGCACGGCACCCATGTAGGCATCCAGGCCAAGGTCATTGCTCATGCCGATGCCCAGTGCACCTGCCGCATCGGCCAACTTCTCCTGTGAGAGCTTGTCAAACTGTGAAACAAAGGCTGTGTTGCAGGAGTGGGCCACGGCGGTTGTCAGCGAAATGTCACCCGTGGCCTCGGCCGCGTAGCCCGGGGCGTTGAGGAACTTCTTGCCGTCGGCAATGAAATCCGTGGTGCAGGGCACCGTGGAGGTGGGGTTCATGCCCAGGCGGAAGAGTCCCAGCGAGGTGGCAATCTTGAACGTTGAGCCGGGAGCGTACTGGCCCAAAAATGCCGTGTTGTAGCCCTTGCTGTCGGGGCCGTTGGCTGAGGCCATGATGGCACCCGTGGACGGGCGCATGACAACAATGGAACTAGGTGTCTTGACGCTGGCCAGCGCTTCCTCGGCCGCGCTTTGCAGATCCGGCACCAAAGTGGTTTTTACGTCCTTGCCGTCAGTCGCTTCGGCGGTGAAGAGCGTCTTGGCAGGCGCGCTTTCTGCGGCGGGTGCTTTCTCGGCGTCCGCGGGGGCAGTTGTTGGCGTGGCAGCGGCTGGCGTAATGGCACTGACGGTAACGCCCGGTGTGCCGGAAAGTTGCGCATCAAAGGAGGCCTGCAAGCCACCGGAACCCACAACCTGACCGGCAACCACTTTGCCTTCAGACTTTTCAATGTCCTCGGCCGTGGCTTCATGCACCGTGCCCAGGATGGCTGAGGCGAAGGTGCGCGACGGCGCCAGTGGCAAGGTGGCAGGCGTGACAAGAATGCCCTTGACGGCGTTGAGCTGGTCCTGATTCAGCGCCGCAAACGCATCCTCGCGCAGGGTGATGGCGTCCACAAACGCCACCGGGCCGTAGGCCTTGACCTTGGCAACATAAGCTGCGGTGTCGATGCCCAGCACGGCTGCGAGCGCCGTTGCTGAGGCCTCCGCCTGTGTGTCACTCAGGCCTTCCTTGTTGATGCCCACAATTTTTACGGGACGGTCCTTCACAATGGCCATTCCATCGGCGGAGAGGATGCTGGCCCGCTGCCCGTACGTGGTGGTGAGCTTGAGGCGTTCACCGGCAGCCAGCTTGGACTCCACCATTTCCGGGGTCCAGGTGATGGTCCAGTCCTTGCCATTGCGCTTCATGTCGGCCCCGGTGGAATACGTCCAGGGCTTCGCCAGCTTCGGGATGTTCCAGGTGTAGTTCAGGGAGACTCGGGCATTGTCGTCCTTGACCTCGACGCCGGCCACAGTGACCGTGGGCCACACCGGGTCGATGCCCTTGGAAAGTTCGGTCAATTCCTTTTGGACGTCTGCGGCTGGTTTATCAAAGCTGAGGTCCCCCACGGTGTGGGCGGAGAGGGCCTTGGCCAGCGCGTCGGCGGTGGAGGTGCCGTTGTCCGGCGTCGAACAGGACACTGCCCCGACGGCGAGACTGAGAGTTAGCAGCAAAACTGTGACGCGACGAATCATGAGCTCCCTGACGTTGGTATGCATCCCACCCTACCCATCGTGATGAAAAATCCAGCGACATTCGCTGGCAGTTATGCTGATCTGGCGGCAATCTCATACTGAGGGCGGACATTTCTTCACGCCCGCAGGGTTCCGCCTCCATCATCACGCTCCCCCGAATTGCATTTGAAAGGCCGTCACATGGGTCAACGGTTGAGGTCATGGGCCGTAGCTGGCGTCTCAGCCATTGCGCTCGCGGCCCTTACGACGGCGGGAGTGGTCACCTTAGGCGGGGGCCTGGCCGAACAAGGCAACGCCTCAGCCCTCAGTGCTGCGGGCAGCACCTTGGTCAGCACTGTTGGCACAGTGAAGGCCAATGCCGGCGACACCGAATGGTCGCAGATGCCGGTGCGCTTCATCACCGAGGGTGGCGAAGCCATTGAAACCATGGTGTGGACCAGACAGGGCAACAGAAATTTTGACGTCGGCGAGCTAGTGGAGCTGGACTATGTTTCCCAGTACCCATCCGCCGCCAGGCTGGCTGATGGGCAGGGTGGCCCAGCCAAGTCCATGGGCACAATTCTGACGGGAGCTGGAATCCTGGCTGCCGCATTCCTGCTGACTGGGGCTTGGATCTGGGACCTGGTTGCACGGTCCAAGCGTCGTGCCGGAAAACGCACACGGCCGCTCCGGCAACCCTAGGCTCGTGGTCCGCCGTGTGCTGTTGCGCTAGTGGGCCGCTTGGGCGGGAGCCCCTGATTCTTCGCGCGCCTCCGGCGCTTTGAGGTTTTCCCTGGCTGTGGAAGTGGCCGCTGTCATGTCACGCAGGAACCGCTCCACCAGCTCCAACTCCTCGGGTGTGTAATTTTGCACCGCGCCGCCAAGCTCCATGGCCAGTGGCAGGAACAAGGTGCGGCCCACGTTTCTGGCGTGTTCGGTCATGGAGAGCTGGATTTGCCGGCGGTCCGCTTGGTCGCGCTGGCGGACCACATGCCCCGATCGCGCAAGCCTGTCCACCAGGGCGGTGGTGGCAGGCGAGCTGAGGTTGAGTGCGTCGCCCAACTTGCCCGGCGTCATGGTATTGCCTTCGCGGCTGGGACGAACCAGAAAGCCCAAGGCATTCAGATCGGTGCGGTGAAGGCCATGCAAGGAAGCAACCCGCTCAACATAGCGATCCGATTCAAGGGTGAACTCGCGCATCACTGTGAATAGTTCGGTATGGGGCTGGGGTGACTTCATGTGAACAATCATCCCCCCATTTGTCACTCACGGGTTAAAATAATATCTCCAGTATGGAATCTCTCTGTTGTGGAAGTAATATGATTCCTATGAAACCTCTTGACTGGTCGCCCAAACGTTGGCTGCGGCTGACATTGCCCGCAGTTCTGATAGTTGTCTGGTTCTTGATGGCAGGGCTGGGCGGGCCCACGTTCGGCAAAATCTCGGATGTCTCAAGCAATGATCAGGCCAGCTTCCTTCCCGCCAATGCAGAATCGACTGTTGCGCGCGACTGGCAGTTGCGGTTCGTGGACAGCAACGTGATACCTGCCGTGGTGTTGTTGACCAGCGACGAGCCACTGACGGCGGCCCAGCTGGGGGAGATCGCAACCCTTGCGGATAAGTTGGGTGCGGTTGCCGGAGTGCAAAAGCCCACACCACCGGCCACCAGCACGATTGCCGGCCCCATTCCCTCCGCAGACAAGCTTGCTGTTGAGTTTCTGGTTCCCATCTCCGACACCGGTGAAATAAAGACTGTTGTTGACGAACTGCGGGACGTACTCGCCTCCTCAGCACCTGCCGGCATGAGCGTCTACGTCACGGGGCCGGCTGGTCTGACAGCCGATCTGGTCAATGCCTTTGGCGGCATTGACGGGGTTCTGTTGCTGGTGGCGCTCTTGGCGGTGTTTGTCATTTTGCTTGTTGTGTACCGCTCAGTGGTACTGCCAATCTTGGTGCTTTTCACCTCGGTGGTAGCCCTGTGCGCCTCCATTCTGGTGATCTACTACATGGCCAGCTGGGATTGGATCAAGCTCAGCGGACAAAGCCAAGGCATTCTTTCCATCCTGGTGATCGGCGCCGCCACCGACTACTCGCTGCTGCTGGTGGCCCGGTTCCGCGAAGCCCTGCACCAGGTAGATTCCAAGTGGGCCGCCATGGGACGTGCCCTGCGTGGCGCCTGGGAGCCAATTGTCGCCTCCGGATCCACAGTCATTCTGGCCATGCTTTGCCTCCTGTTCTCAGAGCTGAACTCCAACCGGAGCCTGGGCCCCATCGCTGCCATCGGCATTCTGTTCTCGCTTTTGGCGGCACTGACGTGCCTGCCCGCCCTGTTGGTGACCTTTGGCCGGGGATCCTTCTGGCCCTTCAAACCGAAGGTGGAGCATGACCACAAGCATGGGGCCATGGCCAGCTCCGGGACGGGTGAGGCAACCGCCACTGACGTTGAACGGGGATTGGCCGGGATTGGCGGCCTATGGCGCCGCATAGGCCTGCTGATTGCCCGCAAGCCGCGCATGACCTGGGTGGCCACCTTGGTACTGCTCCTGGCCGCGAGCACCGGAGTTCTGCAGCTGCAGGCCAACGGGGTGTCCCAAACCGAGATCATTCTGGGCCAAAGCAATGCCGTGGACGGACAGCGCGCCTTGGCCGAACACTTCGACGGCGGCAGCGGCAGCCCCGTGGTGATCATCGCCGACCAGGGCAGCAAGGACCAGGTGCTGGCCGCCGTCGAAGGTCAACAGGGAATTGCCGAGGCCAGCGTCTTCACGGGCAATGGCCGCCCCGACCCCGCAGCGCAGCCAGTGGTCAAAGAGGGTCGGGTGCTGATCAATGCCACCTTGAAGGATCAGGCCGATTCTGAGGCCGCGGAGCAGGTAGTTGTGGAACTCCGTGAGCAATTACCCTCCGTGGATGCAAGCGTTTTGGTGGGTGGCGTATCGGCGATCGCCCTGGACACCAATGTCACGGCTCAAAACGACTTGTTCAAGATTGTGCCGCTGGTGTTGATTGTCATTTTCATCGTCTTGATATTCCTGCTGCGATCCATCGTTGCGCCGCTGCTGTTGATCGGCACTGTGGTGCTCTCCTACATGGCCACCATGGGGGTCTCGGCGCTGGTGTTCAACCACGTGTTTGGCTTCCCCGGCGCAGACGCTACAGTGCCGCTGTTTGGCTTTGTATTCCTGGTGGCGCTGGGCGTTGACTACAACATCTTCCTCATGACCCGTGTCAGGGAGGAGTCACTGCTCATGGGCACCCACGCCGGGGTGCTGCGCGGTTTGGGCAAGACCGGCGGAGTCATCACTTCCGCTGGCGTGGTGCTTGCCGCAACGTTCGCTGCTTTGGGCATCATTCCGCTGCTGTTCCTGGCGCAGCTGGCGTTCATCGTGGCCTTTGGTGTGCTGCTGGACACCGTGATTGTGCGGACCCTGCTGGTTCCGGCGCTGAGTTACGATCTCGGTGACAGGGTGTGGTGGCCCGCCAAGCGCAGCAAGTTCGGCCAAGCTGCCATTGCGCCCGCCGAGGGCACAGGCGGCAAACGGTAGGCTTGTTGGGCCGCAACCGCCACCAGCAAGGACATCCGCCCGCATGGCCAAGAAGAGACCCTGGAACCGGGTGGGGACAGTTGCCAGTGTCCTCTTCATGGCCATGGCGGTCTTCGGTGGAATCGCCGTTTTCAAGGGCGCCGTTGCCGAGTCGGAGCGGGCGGCCGCGCTGGCGGACCCCGGCACCGCCCTCCATCAGGTCCCGTCCACTGTGACAAAACTCGGCAGCGGTAAATATGGCGGCAATGAGCTGCACGTCAGCTTCGAAACCGTTGAGGGCACCAGGGTCACAACTCGAGTCCGCACCCTCCAAAGCAACCGCGGATATTCCAAAGGCCAGCAGCTCGATGTGGTCTATGCGGAACAAATGCCCAAGGCGGCCCGGCTGGCCGTGAATCCAGGCCCTGCCGCCAGCTTCGGCGGGACCATGGCCCTGGCTGTCTTCGTTTGGATGACGGCCGCCGTTGTGGCTTGGCGGGCCTTCCGCGATATCTGGCCCAAAGCCAAAAAGCCCGGTTCAAAGAAGCCCCGGGCTCCCCGCCGGGGCAGGAAGGCCCGCTCCGGACGGTAACTGTCGGCGACCCCAAGCCTTGGGAGAGGGGAGCATTGGGAGCGGGGCGCCTCAGGAGCGGGGCGCCTCAGGAGCGGGGCGCTTTGAGGGCTTTCTAGCCGCCACTGACGGCGATAACTCCAGGGTTCTCGGCGTCGAACACCAGGCGGCGGTTGGCGATCTTGTCGGTGAAGAACCTGTCGTGGCTGACCACCAGCACGGCGCCGGGGAAGTGCAGCAGCGCCCGCTCCATGACTTGGGTGCTGGACATGTCCAGGTGGTTGGTGGGCTCATCGAGCACCAGGACCGAGGCGCCGGACAGCAGGCACTGGGCCATGGCCACACGGGCGCGCTGGCCACCGGAGAGGTTGCCAATCTTTTGCTTGAGATCGGCTTCGGAGAACTGGAACATGGTGAGGAACCTGTTGACCGACTTCTTGGTGGCTGTCAGGGCAAGGCTGTCCGGCATGGCGTTGACGGCGTGCGTAACGGTGTCATCGGGATCCAGTTCGTCCAGGAGCTGGTTGTAGGAGACCAGCCCGCCGCCCTTGGCCCAGGTGACATAGCCGGAATCGGCGGCTTCTTCCCCGGTCAGGGCGCGCAGCAGCGTCGACTTGCCGGAGCCGTTGGAGCCCAGCACCACAATCCTGTTGCCGCGGCGGATCTCAAAGCTGAGGTCGTTGAACAAGGTACGGTCACCGTATGACTTGGTGAGCGATTCCACCCGGCAGAGGACGTCCTTGACGTGCAGGCCACCGTAAATCTCGGTGATGATCTTGTCCACGGGCCGCGGTGCACGGGACTTCTTGATCTTCGAAAGCTTTGAATCCAATCCCTTGGATGCAGCCTTGGCGGCCTCGCGGCGGTCGGAGATGCCTTCAGCTTCAAAGGCCAGCAGCTCGGATTCGTGCATGAATTGGCTTTCCAGCGTCTTCAGGCGGAATTGCTTGGCCACAACGTACTCGGCAAAGTTGCCGGGGTACTCGTGCAGGTGGAAGTTCTCCAATTCAATGATGCGGTTGACCACCGCATCCAGGAACTTCCTGTCGTGGGAGACGATGATCGCCGCACCCTTGAAGTTCTTGAACCAGGATTCAAGCCATTCCACACCTGCCACGTCGAGGTAGTTGGTGGGCTCATCAAGGAGGAGCACATCGGGTGCTTCGAGCAGGATCTTCGCCAAGGCGGCACGGTTGCGCCAGCCGCCGGAGAGATCATCGATGGCTGAGACTCGGTGGGCCTCACTGAAGCTCAGAGTGGTCAGCACCCTGTCGATGTTTCGCTTGTAGTCCCAGCCGTCCAGCCGGTCCATGTCATCGAATAGCTCGGACTGGCGGTGGATCAGGCGGTCCAGCTCATCGGCGGCCGGGTCCGCTGCGATGGCAGAGTCGATGCCGGCCAGCTCAGCCTCAATGTCCTTGACGTGGGCAAAGAGCTCTTCGAGCACCTCAAGGATGGTGGAGGCCCCGTTCAGCTCGGAGAACTGGGAGAAGTAGCCAATCTTGGTGCCGAGCTCCACGGCCACGGTGCCGGTATCGGGTTCCACCTGGTCCATGACCAGTTTCAGCAGGGTGGACTTGCCGGAGCCGTTCTTGCCGATCATCCCCACCCGGTCGCCGGCTTCAAGCTTGAAGAACGCCTCGCGCAGCACCTGGACCTTGTCGAAGCGCACGGAAACGTCATTGAGGCGGATCAAGCTCATGGGTGTGGTCCTTTGTTGCAGCGAGTCGGGGCGGGAAAAACACCCGCCTCCACTTTACCGCGCAGCCGCGTCTAGGCACTCAAGCCAGGTGCCGCCGTCGAACTGTGCAATCTGGATCGGGCGGCCGCTGGGTTTAAGTGGCAGCTCCGTGCCGTGGGGATCCTGTGGCGAGACTACAGTCAGCCAACGGTCGGCGCCCATCGGAATGTCATGCTTGAACACAAACCCGAGGGTATCGGCGCAAAAGACCCGCGCCTGTTCCTGGTCATCAACGAGCACGCTGGCCAGATTAATTCTCACGCCGATCCCTCACCGTCTATGGCGGCGCCGCTGCTTGGGCTTCCACCGGATTGATTGCCCCATCGGCCCATGATGAGGTCCAACGGGGCAGTATTGATGTAGTGGAATTTGTACCGGCCTTCTCGCCTGGCCTGAACCAAAACTGCCCCCTCAAAAATGTCCAGGTGCTGCGAGACGGACTGGCGCGAGGAATTGAGCCCGTGGTTGGTGATCAGCCGGGGGCAGAGCTCAAACAGGCTCTGCCTGTTCCGCAGGGTCAGCTGGTCCAGGATGATCCGGCGGGTGGGATCTGCCAGGGCTTTGAATACGTCAGCCACAATCTCACCACAGGCAAGTGTTTACTTGCATGTCAAGGGTGCGGAACCCGTTGTGGCGGCGTGCGAACTTGTGCGGCGTCCCTGCGCAGCGAGGAGCCAGCAGCTATTCCTGCTGTGAAACCAACTCGAACTGTGCACTGTCGGCACAGATGGAGCTGATTGTCAGCGAGTATCCCCTGAAGGTGATCTGCTCCCCCATGGCCAGCCTCTTGAACGATTCATCGATCGATGGCTTGGGCTCATTGGCCCACAGCACCGGACTGACGGTGGGGACGGCGGAGCCAACGTCCGTTCCGGCTAAACCGACGGCGGGCGTGAAGCTTGCGCCCTTGGCGGACTGGGGCAACCCGGGGGTGGGCCCCACGGCGGAGGTGGCAACCCGGTAGCTTCCAACTCCCGTGCAACTCACGTTTGTGGCGTTGGAGGATTCGTGCGCATCCGGGCTCGGGCCTGTGCCGTGAGATGCTCTGCAGACGGTCACCCCGAGAAGGGATATGGCCACGAATACGCGCAGCGCCAGGATTGCCGCAACCTTCACGGTCCCACCACATTTGCGTTCGGGACGCCGTCGTTCGCCCCTGAAAAGACCGCCACATCAACCACCTCAATTTTTTGCGCTTGGCAACCCAAGCATTGTCTTGACTGTACGAGCATCCGTGCGAAACTTCGATGGCGTGTTGCATCCATCGCCACCAGGAGATGCCAGACGTGTATGAGGTCATTGGGACTCTGATCCCGCTGTGACTGGGTATTTCCTTGAGCCCGTTTCCCATCACCATGATTGTGTTGCTACTGGGATCGTCCCGCCCCAAGGCGAACGGTTTGGCGTTCCTGCCCGGCTGGGTGGCGGGAATCGCGGTCATCGTCGCAGCGCTCACCCTCCTGCTGGACACCGTTGAAGCCTCCGGAAGCGGAGACCCGAATGCCTTGGCAGGGATTCTGTGCCTGGCCTTGGGCGCTGGGCTTCTATTGCTGGCGGGGCGCAAGTTTGCCAAACGCATCAAACAATCCACCGCCGGCTCCCTTCCCCGCTGGATGGCCTCCGCCGAGACGATGGCCCCCTCCCGCAGCTTGGTCACAGGACTGGCATTGTCTGCTGCCAACCCCGAGAACCCGATGATTACGGCGGCCGCCGGTGTCACCATCGGTGCCGCCAGCCTCAGCGTCTCGGAAGAGCTATGGGCCATGGCGGCCTTCTTGGTGGTGTGCTCGGTGACAGTTGCCATCCCGGTGGCCGGCTACCTCGTGGCACCGGTGAACATGGCGGTGCCACTGGCGTCGCTCATGGGCTGGCTGCGCACCAACCACTCGGTCATGACGGGACTGTTGCTGCTGGTGTTTGGCTTCATCCTCATCGGCAATGGAATCGGCAGCTTCCAAGCATAAATTCAATCCAAACTGGCGACCGCTCCGAACTACACCGGCGGCCGTTTCATCCAGCCGCACCACAGTGGGCAATCTGTTGCCGCGATCGGTGAGGGAAACGCATGGAGCACAAGTTCGAGAAAATCACAGGCCTGTGGCCCTTCGCCGTGGGAATCCCTGAAGCCAAGGGAGTACCCACCAGGGAAGAAGCACAGAGCCCGGCTGCGGAGCACCACAGCTGCTTGTGCGGGTCCCAGCCCTAACAGGACAGGCCCCGAACGGCGTCGTGGTTGGATCTAGCCGTTGGGCCTGCTGGGGAGGTACTGGACGGCCCACTTGTTGCCATCGGGGTCGGCGAAGTACACAAAATGGCCCCACTCCTGGATATCGACGTCGCTAACTTCCACGCCGTTGGCTTTGAGCTGGTCATGGGCGGCTTGGATGTCACTGACAACCATTTGCAGGTTCGGCGCAGTGCCCGGGGCAGCGTCCGTGAGGCCTTCACCAATACAGATGGAACAGGCCGAGCCGGGTGGTGTTAGTTGAACAAAGCGGATTCCACCACCGGGCCGCTCATCGTAGTCGGCGTTGAAGCCAACCTTGTTCACATAGAAATCCTTGGCGCGGTCCACATCGGACACGGGGACAAATACCAGTTCAAGTTTCCAGTCCATGCCGGACACGCTACTCTCTGGCAATGTTTACCAACAGGGCATCCTGTCATTTTCCGGGTTCATTTGACGATCAAATTTGCCGAAGCACCCTCAGCAAAATGAGTGGTAAAACATATATTCAGATCTTTGAACTATCTATATCATTCGGCAGACGCAATCACTAGGGTTGCAGCAAGTGCACCAACGAAGGGCAACCAGCCTTGACTTGTGAATGGTGCACTTCTGGCGGTGCACTGGGCACAACCAGCTACTTCTTTGAAAGGTACCGTCATGACTGAGAACCAACCAAGCACTGACGATATCCGCTCAGTTCCCATCAGCGACTGGTCCGATTTGGGGCAGCAACTGTGGCAGTACCTGACGGGACGTGGAGCAGAGGTCAACTACAGCTTTGTGGACATGAGCGTTGAAGTGCCCCGCGACATAGGACCCGACGCGCCCAGGGCCACCTGGAAGTTCAACGGCACCGTGCGCGTCACCACAAGCGACAATGAAGGCACCGTCGCCCCGGCGCTGAAGCCGTAGGTGAAGGCCCATGCGTTTTGACATCGATCTGGAATTCTCTGTTGAGCTCCCCGTTGAGGACGGCAGCGAACCCACAGTGGTTCATGGCAGCATCAAGGCCGCGGGACGAGAAATACAAATACACACCGACAGCGCGGCCCTGTTCCGGCTCGGCTCCCGCAGAAATTTGCCGGCCATTCGGGATGTGGCGCGGTACTTGGCGAAGAACGGAATCACGGTTACGGTTTCCGTCCCGGAAGGCACCATTGTCAGCCTGGGGGCCGTGGAAGTCTCAGCATTTCACCGGCTGATCACCAATTCTGCGCATATCTTGCCGGGCAGATCGAACACCTGGTCAACCTTGCTCAAGGCACAAACTCGAGGCGACGTCCAAGGCAGCCTGATTCCTCCCGGCACGCCATTGCCGTTGGCCCCCACATTCCAACGGCGCTTCCGCCTCAAGCCCACCACCACGCACTACACCTTTGGCGGCGGGCGGCCCCGGCTGATATTCGTGCGGGACAGCGAGACGTGGGACGGGCACCCGCCCAGCGAGTTCAATTTGGTGGCGGAAACCACCCTCATCGGCAGTGACGGCGACGCCACGTTCGTCTTGCCCGAATTGGCTGCCGTGCAAGCACACATAGTGCACCGCGATGATGACGAGTACGTGTTCTTCGCCGGCGGGCCAGACAGCCCCACAGGGCGCCCGCAAGTGTTGCGCACTGGCGCACGGTTGGTGCTTGGACCGTGGCGGCTGGTCTTCTTCCGGGAGGAATACGCCGACCACGGACGGCCGTTTGGTGGGCGTTCCGCAGGAGAATTTGCCCGCCCCCAGCGTCCCCAATTTGATCCGCGCCGAGGTCAGCTGGAGTACGACGCCGTCGCAGGAGTGGGTGATTCGCGCCAGCCACAGTAGCTCTAGGGGGAAGGGACGGCACTAGAGCGCACTCCTCCCTTTGCGCCAGCGCCGTCCGAAGTCCCATGCATGGGCCCGAGCCCACCCGCTTCCGGCAGGGAGTCTAGGCTGTTGAAGGTGTACAAGTGGATGCCGGCCGGCGGTACTGGCAGGTCCGCCAAGTCCGCAATGAACTGTTCCGGCTGGTAGCTGGTGCCGCCCAACAAGGTCATGCCCAAAGCCCCCTTGCCGGTAATGAAGCGCAGTGAACTGCCCACACCAATCTTCGTTGCCAGGCGGAGCAGCTTTGTTCGCGGGACGGCTCCCGCAACGCCCGCCCACACGGGCAGCTTTACGCCATCACGGCGCAATACCGCCATGTACTCGGCAATCGTGGACGGCGAAAAACACATTTGCGTGACGATGTGGGTTGCCAGATCCTGTTTGATGCGCAGGGATTCCATGAGCTGGCCGTCTGCGATGCTGGGGTGTCCCTCCGGGTATCCGGCAACGCCCATTTTCATGCTTTTGCCACTCAACTGCGCGATCTCGCGCATGAGGTCTTCGCTTGATTCGAAGGGTCCACCAGATTGTCCTTTGTCGCCCCCAATGACGAAAAGCTCTGTGATCCCGGCGGTGCCGCACGCGCGCAAGATACCGGCGAGCTGCCCGCGCGAAGAAATGGAGCGGGCAGCAAGGTGCGGGACCACGTTGAAGCCATGCCCCGCCAGTGCGGACGCCGTGTCCATGGTGCGTTCCACTCCGTGCTGGGGGAGGCAGGTCACGGTGATGGTGGTGCCGGCGGGAACCCGCTCCAACACCGCGGGAACTATGTCCTGGGTGGGGATGATTTCCAAGCGTGAGGCGAACATGGTCAGGCCCTTCCCTGGTTGGGTGGAACTACCGGGCTGTTATGAGTGAGGCTGCTTCTTGGCGGGTGTGGCCGGAGTCTTCGATGCCTTCGGCGATGTGGGCGAGGTGTTCGGGGATGTCGCGGCCTTTCTTACGCATGGCCGTGGCCCACAACCTTCCGG